>DYPS01000145.1 GCA_020719775.1 Desulfosporosinus sp.
ATTTCTGCAAAAGCTACTAAATCTTTCATATGAAACATCCTATTTCATTTATACATTATTCAGTAATGAATCATTTTTTCTTCTTTGGCTTATCAGTCTTTTTCTGAGCTGGTGGTTCTTGACCTGTATCTTTTTCCTTCTTCATTTGCGTCTTAGTCTTGTTTTTGTATATCTGAATCACGTCCTCATCTTGCAGCATATGGGCTAGACCCACTTTCTGTGGAATAAATTTACAACTTTTTCCCCTAAATAGCAACATCAATACCAAATTTTAGCATACTTAAACTCCTTGGGCAAATCTCTGTGTATCTGCTCACACACTGATCTCACACTACATCCATTACGATCATTCGTCAACACAACCGGATCCCCAAAATCAGGCTGTTCATGAGCTTTCTTCGTATAGACTCGAACCAAATCCAAATGCTCCCATATCTTCTCCAACAACCCATCAAAATTAAGTTTCATATTGCAACTGATCACAACTGTATTGGGCTGTTCGGCTATTAGATTGACCTACTACATTGAAATTGTATCTATTTTGTTGTAGCAGTATAAACATTTCACGTATTTTCTGTTGCCTATGTTATATGATAGATATACCCTAGACTATATCGATGAAGTCGTCGATTGTGCTATCGTCATATACTAATACATCGGCATTATGGATCTTGTACTCTGATAGGATGTTCTTCACGACTTTTTAGTTTAGATGAGAGAGTGTTTTGGTACTGTTTAGCTTTACACCACCCAACTTAGTCATAGTGATACTGATCTGAGGAGGATTCTTATTCAATCTAATCCCCACCTTCTCTAACTCCCGACTGATCTTCACCTTATGTTCCTCAGCCTTCACAGCCTCCAACACCATCAAAATCATATCAGAATTCTTAGCAACCGCAATAACCTGTTTCCCCCTTCCCTTGCCATCAGCAGCACCTTCAATAATCCCCGGTAAATCTAGTAGCTGAATTTTAGCATCATTGTAGTGAATAACTCCAGGAATGCAGGTCAATGTTGTAAATTCATATGCAGCGCATAGTGATGCAGTATCTGTCACGCAGGTTAGAAGAGTTGATTTACCAACTGATGGAAAGCCAATCATACAAACTCTGGCATTACCAAAACGACTCACCTCAAATCCCTAACCTTTGCCTCCCTTCGTGGTTGGTTATAACAATTGTGTGCGATATTTGGCTAGTTTGGCCTTAAGCTGTCCGATGTGATACTCGGTAGCCTTGTTTTTTTGAGTTCTGGCGATTTATTATTCGATTTATCGAACCTTATCTGCAGCTCCCATATGTTTAGATTATAGAATATTTCAACAAGCTTAGTGATCAAAAAAAGTTTAGTAGAAAATACTTTTTTTTTACTTTTGATATTTGAGTGGAAAACACATAAGAATTCTTTTTAAAAATTATTAAAAATAAAAAGTATTTTGAGGCATAGATTAAATTTACATTTAAAGGAATACCTCAAAAATGAAGAAATAATCAATGAAACAAACATTTAAATTTAAAATTTTAAGAATTTATATAAATACTGTCGATAAACTATGTACTTTTACGACATGAAATAAAATGTTAAATCATTAAAATATATTAGAGAGCTATCAAAAATATCTTTTAAATTATGAGAAAAGTAAAAATAAGGTAAATTTAGCATTTTTAATAATTTAAGAATAATTCTTTTATCAGTTGTTTTTGAAATATTACAAAAATCATTTTTATTATTTGATTAACAAAGAAAATATTGAATTCTGATTAAATAACTAAGTCATTCGCCAGCTTACCCTATGTGGGATCAAATTAAAGCAGTTCTATATTTTTTAATCGAAATTTGAGTGATATTTTACTAAAAAAGAAAAATGAGTTTGAATAAGTTATAAAGTGAAATATGCAAATGAAACAACATTTTTTCATCTTCATTTTGCATGGCCTGATTATCATACCAATATCACTTTGATTTATTTATTTTCAAAATCGATTAATCATTCGATTCTGCCACTTCCGTATGATTTGTTTTACTTTCTACATTGATAAGCTAGCTGAAAACTAAGTTTGACTAAAATCCAGTAAAAAATATGTTAAATCGAGAATGTTTGCTTCGATTTATATTTAATTTTTAATTTGAACAAATGAATTAGCATAATTTGGAGGAAAAATTTTTCTAAGCTGAGCCAAATTACATCAACAAACAGGAGGAATGGTTGGCAAGTCTCCGAAACATCAAACAATAATAAATTTTATTGTCTTTGATGAACCACTTAAACATCAACAAAACAGTTTTACAAAAGCAAGGTTTTATTTATCCAAAATCAATGTTATCTGACATCCAAAACAGACAAAAAGAAAACAAAAGTCAAAATCCTTACGAAATATGGATTTGCAGTGAATCGGATTAAAATTACAATTATGGATCTGAGTTCAATCATAGACTTGATCCAAGAGACCAGCTCTTGGAACACAAATTCAATTTCAGTGTAATTATTGATTTCAGTCAATTAAAGAAGGAGAAGGAATAGGAGAAGGAGAAGAAAAAAAAGAAAAAAGAAAAAAAGGGGAGGGGGAAGGAGCAAGAGTCAAATGAATGGAGAATTGAGGATAGTATTGCATTTAAACCGCTTTGTGATGAGATTAGGATTTATTTAGTTCAACTTATGGAGAATATTACTTCAGTCAGCTTTAATTTGTTAAATGAGGGAAAACTGACTGATAGCGAAACAAAAGATTTCGCTTCCAAAAATATACTAATGAATGTGAATACTTTGTTTAAAAAAATAATGGAAAATGTTCAACTAAAAAAGA
>DYPS01000146.1 GCA_020719775.1 Desulfosporosinus sp.
AGTAATTGAAGAAAAACAATGTATCTTTGTAAGTTGTGATAACAAGTAGAAAAATATCAGCAATTGACTTATTCTGTGGAATAGGTGGGCTTTCTTATGGATTAGAGAAAGTTGGTATATCTGTTAAAGCAGGAATAGATATAGATGAATCTTGCCGATATACTTTTGAAACAAATTGTAATACCAAATTTATAAATAAAGATATTCAAAAAATTAAGGGAAGTGATTTAGACTCTTTATATGGTAATGAAAACATAAAAATATTAGTAGGTTGTGCACCTTGTCAGCCTTTTTCATCGTATACTTATAAAAAAAATAAAGACAAAGATGAAAGATGGCAATTATTATACGAATTTGCCAGGTTGGTAAAGGAATCTAACCCTGTTGTTGTTTCAATGGAAAACGTGCCAACCCTTTTGAATTTTAAAGAAGCACCAGTATTTTATGATTTTGTTGACAAATTAAAGAAGTTAGGTTATTTTGTTTGGTATGATGTTATATACTCCCCCGACTATGGGATTCCACAAAAAAGGAAGCGATTAGTATTATTAGCATCAAAGTTAGGAGAAATTGAAATATTACCACCAACACATACTCCTGAAAATTATTTATCTGTTAAAGATGCCATTGGTCATTTGGAAAAAATTAATTCAGGAGAAAGTTCAAAAAAAGATTTTATTCATAAAGCATCTAAGTTATCCGAAAAAAATTTAAAAAGAATAAAACAATCAAAACCCGGTGGAAGCTGGAAAAAAGATTGGGATGACAACTTAAAATTAGCTTGTCATACTTCTGAAAAAGGAAAAACTTATGTTAGTGTGTATGGTCGTATGAAATGGGATGAACCATCACCAACAATGACAACTTTTTGTACGGGAATTGGAAATGGGCGTTTTGGACATCCTGAACAAGATAGAGCTATTTCTTTGAGAGAAGCTGCAATTCTACAAACCTTTCCAGAAGATTATAAGTTCGCTGATAATATTGATGAACTTAAATTTGGTAAAGCATCAAAACATATTGGCAATGCTGTTCCTCCAAAACTTGGCGAAATTATAGGGAAAAGCATCATTAACCATTTAAAGGAATATAACTATGGCGAAAAGTAGATTTAAGGAAGAAGAACTTGAAGAAATATTAAAACAATTTCAACAAGAATCAAAATCATATGAGTATCGCACAAAAGATTATGCCTTCGAGGTTATTTATAGTAAATATGGTGATGAAAATGATGAAAATACAACTCTATTTGTCCCTTCATATCAAAGGGAATTTATTTGGAAGCCCGAAAGACAATCTAAATTTATAGAATCAGTATTGCTTGGAGTCCCTCTAACTCCATTTCTTGTTTCAGAAGAAGATGAAGAAAGAAGAAGATTTGAAATAATAGATGGTTCTCAAAGAATAAGAACACTTATCGCATTTTATGATAATAAATTGAAATTGAGGAGTTTAAAAAAACTAACAAATATTAATGGTGCGAAATATAGAGATTTACCAAATAAATTGCAAAGTTATTTGTGGAATAGAGATTTTAGAATAATTGTTGTTGACAATGCCAATGAAAATATTAGAAAAGACCTTTTTGAAAGGATTAATACTACAAGTGAGGATTTGACTGATTCAGAAGTAAGAAAGGGTTCTTTTTCAGGTGGTTTTTATGATTTAATCTTAGAATTAAAAGACAACGCAGATTTTATAGAAGTTTGTCCTATTTCATCTGAGAAGAGTGATAGAGGAGAAAGGGAAGAATTATTATTAAGATTTTTTGCTTACATTGATAAATATTTGGAATTTAAACACGATGTAGCAATCTTCTTAAATGATTATCTTGAAGAAATGAATGGTGTTGATTTCGATAAAGAATATTATCAAAAGGCTTTCAATTCAATGGTAGAATTTATAAAAACCTACTATCCTATTGGTTTTAGAAAAGAGCCTAATTCAAAAAGTACACCAAGAGTTCGTTTTGAAGCAATCGCAGTTGGAACGTATTTAGCATTAAAAGAGAATCCAAATTTAGTGAATCCAAATTTAGAATGGTTAAACTCAGAAGGTTTTAAAATTCAAACAACATCTGATGCAAGTAATAATCCTGATAGATTAAAAAATAGAATTGAATTTGTAAGAGATGGACTTTTAGGAAAACTTGATAACGACGGGTTGCAAAATGGATAATACGAAACAAGACTTTGAAAATAGAAAATCTGAAATTGATAATTATTTCAAATTTCTTTCAATATTTGATGACGATAATACAAAAATACAATATAAGAAAGATGGTGGAATTATAACGGAAAAAATACAACCTCAATTTCAAATAATATTAATAGCAAATGCTTTCCTAATTTTATATAATTTAATTGAATCAACCGTTAGAAATTCAATAATTGAGATATATACAAAAATTGAAGATGATAAGTTAACTTTTGATAAATTATCGGATAATTTGCAAAAAATATGGATAAAACAAACTACTGATAAGTTAAAAGAAAACAATTTTAAACCTGAAACACTAAGAGATTATGTTTTAAGTTTAGCAAAAGGTATTTTACAAAAAGAAACTATAAAACTTTCTAAGGATAAAATGGATTTTTCAGGAAATCTTGATGCTGGGGAGATACGAAAACTTGCTGATAAGATAGGATTTGATAAAGCCGTAAATGGTAGGAATTTAGTGGAAATAAAAAATAAAAGAAATCGGCTTGCTCACGGAGAACAAACATTTTATGATGTAGGAAAGGACTTTTCTGTTGGAGAGTTAAATGATTTTAAGAAAGAAAC
>DYPS01000063.1 GCA_020719775.1 Desulfosporosinus sp.
TTGGAAAGAGCAGGGGGCTTTGATAGTGGCTCAAGAGATTACCAAAAAAGAGTTGATTGAACTTGGTGGTAAAATTGAAGAGGATGCAAAGAGAAGATTGAAAGATAAATACTTAGGGACAAAAGTAGTGATTCCAGATATTGTATTTAAAGATAAGTATTCTATGGATTTAGGAAATAGAGTAGTGGAAGCAAAATATTTTGGATATGCTCATGAGTTAGATGATATTATGATTTGGTTGCCAAAAGAGAAGATAATGTTTGCTGGAGATTTGGCATTTTACCAAAGAATGTTACCGATTTTTAAAATCACTTACACAAAAAAATGGCTTGAAATTTGGGAAGAATTGGAAAAATTTGGTGCAAAAATAGTTATTCCTGGGCATGGTGATGTAACTGATATGAATCATGTGAGAAAAGATACAAAAGATTATCTTATCCATTTAAGGGCTAAAGTAGCTGAGGTTATTGCAAATGGAGGAGGACAGGAGAAAGCTTATTTGATAGATCAAACTCAGTTTGCTGATCTTGAAGCTTTTGAATTACTTTCAAGACTTAATTCTGGAATGTTATTTGAATTAATGGAATTTGAGGAGTAGAATATGGCTAAATATATATTATTTGATACAGAAACAACAGGGGCAACTGAGGAAGATAAAATTATCCAGATTGGGATGATGATAGTTCATAATAAAAATGAAATAGAGGTATTCGATGAACTTTGTAGTAGTGATGTCGCTATAAAACTTGAGGCGATGGAAGTTCATAATATTACCCCATCGATGTTAGAGGGGAAAAACAGTTTTCAAGAAACACATAGCTATGAAAAGCTTTTAAAATACAATGAAAGTGAAAATTATCTTATTGCTCATAATATTAGTTTTGATTTAGGAATGCTAGAAAAAGAGGGATTCAAAAATCAATACACTTTAATAGATACTTTAAGATGCGCAAAACATCTTTACAATGAGATGCCGTATCATAGACTCCAATATTTACGATATGCACTTGAACTTTATAAAATAGAAGAGAAAGTGGCAAATGATTTAGAGATAGTGATAAAAGCTCACGATGCTATTGGTGATGTTTTGGTTATGAAACTATTTTTAAGTAAGTTGGTGCAAAAAGTACAAGAACTTTATCCTCAAATAAATCCAATGATAAAGTTAGCAGAACTTACGAAAACACCAGTACTTATCAAAACTTTTAAATTTGGAAAATATAAAGGTACTGATGTGGCGGAAGTAGCCAAAAAAGATGCGGGATATCTTTTATGGATGAGAGATAATATGAAAGATTTGGATGAGGATATGCGATTTACTCTTGATAATTTTTTATAAATTAAAGTAATTTTATGTTAAAATAACCCATTAAAAAAATTAAAAGGAGTTGTAGCATGGTATATATTGATAATGTTTATGCTGATGAGGTTATGGATAGTAGAGGTAATCCAACGGTACGAGCTACAGTTATTTTGAGTGATGGAACAAAAGCGAGTGCTATTGTACCTAGCGGTGCAAGTACAGGCAAAAGAGAAGCTCTTGAGCTTAGAGATGCTGACCATAGATACATGGGAAAAGGTGTTTTGAAAGCTGTTGAAAATGTAAATACAGCGATCTCTGAAGAATTAATTGGTCTTAGTCCTTATAATCAAGCTGAAGTTGATGCAACTATGAAAGACATCGATGGAACTCAAAATTATGCAAATTTAGGCGCAAATGCTGTTTTAGGTGTATCTATGGCGGTTGCAAGAGCAGCAGCAATTAGTTTAAAAATACCATTATACAGATATTTAGGTGGTGCAAATGCTATGACTATGCCTGTACCTATGCTTAATATTATCAATGGTGGAGCTCATGCAAATAATTCTGTTGATTTTCAAGAATATATGGTTATGCCTATTGGATTTGAGAACTTTCCAGATGGTTTAAGAGCTTGCGCAGAGGTATATCATAATCTTAAAAAAATCATTAATGATATGGGTGAATCAACTGCGGTTGGTGATGAAGGTGGATTTGCTCCAAATTTAAAATCAAACGAAGAGCCAATTCAAGTTATTATGCAAGCTATTGAAAGAGCTGGATATAAAGCTGGTGAGCAAATTGCTATTGCTTTAGATGTTGCTGCAAGTGAACTTGTTACTGAAAGTGGGAAATATAAACTTGATAGTGAAAATAGAGAATTAACTAGCGAGGAACTTGTGAACTATTATGCTGATCTTTGTGCAAAATATCCGATTGTTTCAATTGAAGATGGTTTGAGTGAAGATGACTGGGCAGGATGGAAAATCTTAACAGAAAAATTAGGAAACAAAGTACAATTGGTTGGGGATGATCTTTTTGTAACAAATGCAAGTATCTTAAATGAAGGTATTCAAAAAGGGATTGCAAATTCTATCTTAATTAAGCCAAATCAAATTGGATCAGTTAGTGAAACTATGCAAACAATCAGACTTGCTCAAAGAAATAACTATAATTGTGTTATGAGTCATAGAAGTGGTGAAAGCGAAGATGCATTTATTGCTGATTTTGCAGTTGCCTTAAATTGTGGTCAAATAAAAACTGGTTCTACAGCAAGAAGTGATCGAATCGCTAAGTACAACAGACTTCTTGAAATAGGAACAGAAATAGGCTACAGTGAATATTTAGGAAGATCGCTATTTTCTAAATAATGAAAGAGCTTTTTAGAGATTTCCAGTTTACACCGAATGTGATAGCTTCTATAGTTATCACAATATTTTTTGCAAATTATATAGCTAGTTTGTTGTTTTCTGGTAAAAATTCTCTTGATACATATAATAATTTATTAACAAAAGAAATCCAATTAGAAGAAGAAATTGAAAAACTTCAGTCTGAAAATGCTTCTTTGCAAAAAGATTATTTTGAACTTAAAAACTTGGAACCTGAACAATGAGCAGATACTTATTAATTTCTATTTTTTTATCAATGAGTTTATTCGCTAGATTAAATCCATTTGAAGTAGTTGATAATAAGCAAATTCAAGAATTAGAACAAGAATCTTCCGTGATCAGTCATGAGACAAATTGTAAAGAATCACAAAAAGTACTTAAAAAACCTTCAAATGAGTACATAACTAATATAGAAAAAAAGATAGTAAAATCAAAATCATCTAAATTAGTTGTTAAAAACTTTCTATCAAAAGGAAAAAAATATAATATTTTACCGCTTGTAACGATTGAAATACTTGATAAGAAACTTACTATTTCTACTACAAGTTATAATAGAATTATTAAATACTATGAAGATTCAAAAAATAATATATTTGTCTTTGATTTTAAAGCGAATATCGGTGTTCCAACTGCAAGAGAAAAATTTCATTCAGCATATTTTAAATCGTATACTGTTGGAAATCATCCAAAAGAGAAATTCTTCAGAGTGGTTATTCCCGTTAAAGATGGTGTTGAAAATTATAAGATAGTTATAAAAAATAATATTGGGACGATTATTAGAAAATAGATTAAATCTCTCTTCCTAATATTACCCATCAATTTTTTTAAGTATATCCCTTGAATTTATTTCTCTTTGTTTTCTATTTCAATTGCTAAATCTGATATGACTTTTGCTTTTGCGATTCCTTGTCGATTGTGTAAGGCACTATTTTTCAACGTCTGAATATGAGTATTAAGTTGTGCTAAAGTTGATTTAGACGTTGGAATAAATTTTGCTATAGCATCTTTTTCATCGTTAGAAATTTCTAAAGTCTCATTTAATAAAGATTTTGTTTTTCCTAAATAATTTAATGCTGTTGATGATGTTGATGAAATCATTTCTGCTAAAGTTAAAAGACCTTCTGTTGTTTTTGAGATCTGTTCCATATTTCTTTGTACGTTTAAGGCATCAATAATAAGAACATTATCAGCAAAAGAAGAGAGTTCCGCTAATCCTTTTGGTGTTGGATTTGTTCCTAGCTGATTGTATTTTTTTAGAAAAGTTGTACTTGATTCTTTATATTTATGAAGTGCGGTAGCTGAATTGTTTAAGCTTACTAAGGTTGTTGAGATTAGTTTTGTTGCACTTGAAACTTCACCAGCATAAGGGATAGGTAACACTCTTAGAGCATTTGATAAACGAGCACTTGTTTCAATTGTTGTTGAATACTTACTTACGTATCCTTTCATCAAACTTACCAATAAATTAAAGTCACTTATTGCCTTTTCTTGTTCTTTGATAGCCTTGGCTGTAATGGTAAGCTCATTGTAGCTTTTTGCCATTAATTCTTGTTTTGAAATACAAGATGTTGGTTGTGGTGGTTGTTGGACACATCCTTGAAAAATAAATATGCCTAAAAGTAAAAATAAATACCGCATAAAGACTCCTGAATTTTCTAGATTATAGCCAAAAGTTTGTTAGTTTTAAACATAACATAGTGTATCACTTTGATTTTGAGTAGAAGATATTTTTGGTGTTATTAAAAGACTTTTTACACTTTTATAATTAAAACTATAATACAATCTTCACTCATTTGGAATAGAAGTGAGTAGTTGAAATAAAAGTAAAAATTTATTTAAAAATGATAAAAAAGATATAAAAAAATGACACAAAGGATACAAAATGATAAATCAAAATGCAGGAAAAATTGCTCCAAAAGAGATATTAGAAAATATCCCAAAATTAGTCGCTTCTTACTACACCAATGAGCCAGATGTAGCTCACTCTTCACAAAAAGTTTCTTTTGGAACCTCTGGACATAGAGGAAAATCATCAAATAATAGTTTCAATGAAAATCATATTTTTGCTATCACTCAAGCGGTGTGTGAATATAGACTTCAAGAGGGGATTACTGGAACTCTTTTTATAGGAAAAGATACCCATGCCCTCTCAACTCCAGCGGAACTCTCAGCTCTTCAAGTGTGTGTGGCAAATGGGGTGAGATGTAAAATTGCCAAAAATAATGGCTATACTCCAACTCCACTTATCTCATTTACGGTGCTTGAAGCAAATAAAAATAGTGAGATTTTGAGTGATGGGATAGTGATAACTCCATCGCACAATCCACCAAGTGATGGTGGTTTTAAATACAATTGCACAAATGGAGGGCCAGCTGATACGAATGTAACGACAATTATTGAAAATCGAGCCAATGAAATTTTACAAAATAATTTAGAAGCGGTCAAAAAAGTTTCTCTTCAAGTGGCACTTCAAAGTGAACTTGTGGAGG
Source organism: Desulfosporosinus sp. (assembly GCA_020719775.1). Classification (GTDB taxonomy): domain Bacteria; phylum Campylobacterota; class Campylobacteria; order Campylobacterales; family Arcobacteraceae; genus CAIJNA01. The sequence goes on from DYPS01000063.1 coordinate 5,178, forward strand.
AGTTTGATTTTATCACCCCTTATGTCAAATCTTTGAGTAAAATTATCGATATGGAAGCTATCAAAAATGCAAATTTAAAAATCGGAGTTGATCCACTTGGAGGTTCTGGAATAGCTGTGTATGAGAAGATTAATGAGATTTATGGGCTTGGGCTTGATATTGTAAACTCTTATGTTGACCCAACTTTTTCTTTTATGAGTTGCGATCATGATGGAAAAATTAGGATGGATTGCTCATCGCCATATGCGATGGCTTCTCTTATTGCACTGAAAGATAAATACGACATCGCTTTTGCAAATGATCCTGATTTTGATAGACACGGAATCGTGACACCAACACATGGACTTATGAATCCAAATCATTATCTTTGTGTAGCCATTTGGTATCTTTTTTCATATAGAATGTCATGGAATACAAATCTCAAAATCGGAAAAACTTTGGTTTCTAGCTCGATGATTGATAGAGTTGTGGAATCTATTGGAAAAAAAGTGTATGAAGTACCTGTTGGATTTAAGTGGTTTGTTGATGGGTTGTTTGATGGAAGTTTAGGTTTTGGTGGAGAAGAGAGTGCTGGAGCATCTTTTTTACGATTTGATGGAAGTGTGTGGTCAACTGATAAAGATGGAATCATTTTAAATCTTCTAGGAGCGGAAATCACAGCAAAATTAGGGAAAAATCCAGCTCAAATCTATGCTGAATTTGAAGAGCAATTTGGAGTCGCTTTTTATGAAAGAATCGATGCTGTTGCTACAAAAGAGGAGAAAGAGAAGCTCAAAAATCTCTCCCCAAATGATATCACTTCAAAAACTTTGGCTAGTGAAGAGATAGTGGGAATTTTCACAAATGCAAGTGGAAATGATGCAAAAATAGGTGGTCTTAAAGTGACAACAGCAAATGGTTGGTTTGCAGCACGACCTTCAGGAACCGAAGATGTGTATAAGATTTATGCGGAGAGTTTTGTTTCAAAAGAGCATTTGAAGCTTATCCAAAAAGAAGCAAAAGAGATAGTTTTACTTAGTATAAGTTAAGAGTTAATAATTTAGGAGATAAGATATCCAATGAAATTAAAAAGTTTATATATCTCATCACATGAGAAGGGTGCTGGAAATCTCATAATCTCTATGGGTTTGATGGAGTTTTTAAAAGGAACTTTTCTCAAAGTTGCTTTTTTTAGACCATTTGTTGAGCATAATACTTGTGATTGGGATATTGATAGATCTCAATTGGATTTTGAATCAAAAGAGAGTTACGGCTATAGTGTCCAAGAAGCTGAAAAGCTAATAGCGGAAAATAAAATAACTTTTTTAATAGAAAACTTAATCGAAAAATACAAAAAACTTGAAGAAAATTATGATTTTGTAATTGTTCAAGGATTGCATCAGGATGCTTTTTCAAGCGTATTAAACATAGATATAAATCTTGAGATTGCTAAAAATTTAGGGAGTTCTTATTGTATCATTTTGAAAGCAAATGGTAAAAATAAGGAAACTATTCTTGATGAAATAGTTATTGAATCTAAAGCGATACAATTGAGCGGTTGTACCCATTTTGCAACTTTTATTAATCGAGTAGATGAAGATATCATCCCGCTTCTTCAATTAGAGCTTAAAAAACAAAAAAATATTATCCCTGTTTATTTTCTTAAAGAAGTTGAAGAATTAGGAAAACCTACAATTTCAGAAATAAAATATCACTTGGAATGTAGAGTTATTTTAGGAGAAAAAAAAGATTTTAAGAGAATTGTTAAGCAGGTTAAAATTGCAGCGATGCAGTTAGAACACTTTTTGACATATATTGAAGATGATGACTTAATAATAGTTCCAGGAGATAGAGCTGATATCATTGTAGGTGCTATGGCATCTATATTTTCTAAAAGTTATCCAAATATAGCAGGTGTTTTACTTACAGGTGGAATTGATCCAAACTCTTCTATTATTAAACTTTTGGATGGCTTTACAAATTTTCCTTTTCCGATAATGATAACTAATGATAATACCTATCAAACAGCTTTGAAAGTTAGCAATATTAAAGCGGAACTTACTGTTGACAATGAACGAAAAATTGCACTTGCTATGGGGCTTTTTAATAGTAGTGTTAATATTAAAGATTTTACAGAAAATATAATAAAATCTAAATCTTCCGTGATTACCCCTGTGATGTTTGAGTATAGTTTATTTCAAAAAGCACGAGAAAATAAAAAAAGAATTGTTTTACCTGAAGCTTTGGATGAAAGAATTTTAAGAGCTTGCGAAATAGTTTTGAGACGGGATGTGGTTGATATCATACTTTTAGGAGATGAGAAGCAAATCAGACAGAAAAGTGCTATTTTAGGCTTGGATATCGAAAAAGCAACAATTGTAAACCCTTTGACATCTGAACTCAAAGAGGAATTTGGTAAAGTATTTTATGAGCTTCGAAAACACAAAGGAATCGTTTATGAAGTAGCATTAGAAACTATGTTACTTAAGTCTTATTTCGGAACGATGATGGTTTATCTAGGACTTGCTGATGGAATGGTAAGTGGTGCGATTCACACAACTCAAGAGACTATCAGACCAGCTCTTCAAATCATAAAAACAAAACCAAATATTCCTATTGTTTCAAGTTTGTTTTTTATGTGTTTACAAACAAATGTTTTGGTATATGCTGATTGTGCGGTTAATCAAGATCCAAATGCAAGTGAATTGGCTTTAATTGCTATAAGTTCTGCTGATAGTGCTATCTCTTTTGGAATCACTCCAAAAATAGCGATGCTTTCATACTCTACTGGAAATAGCGGGCAAGGAAAAGATGTTGAGAAAGTGATTGAGGCTACAAAAATAGTAAAAGAGATGCGACCAGATTTACTTATAGAAGGACCGATTCAATATGATGCAGCTGTGGATATTGATGTAGCAAAATTAAAGCTTCCAAATAGTCAAGTGGCTGGAGAGGCTACAATATTTATTTTTCCAGATCTTAATACTGGAAATAATACTTATAAAGCCGTTCAAAGATCATCAGGTGCAGTTGCTATTGGACCTATTTTGCAAGGGCTTAAAAAACCTATAAATGACCTGAGCCGTGGTTGTTTGGTAGCTGATATTGTAAATACAATTATTATAACTGCTATTCAAGCCAAGGAGAATTAGAGATGAAATTATTAGTTTTAAATTCAGGAAGTTCTTCGTTAAAATTTAAACTTTTTGATATGATAACTTTAGAGGTAATCATAAGTGGAATAATTGAAGAAGTGAAAGAAGATGGATACCTTAAGGCGATACTTGAAGTAAAAAGAATTTTGGAAGAATTTAATGTTAAATCATTTGAAGATCTTGCTGGTGTAGGACATAGGGTTGTTCATGGTGGAGAAGATTTTACAAAAAGTGTACTTATTAGTGACCATGTGATTGAAACAATAAAAAAGCTTATACCGCTTGCTCCATTACATAATCATGCTAATCTTCAAGGAATTTTAGAAGTACAAAGAATAGCTCCAAATGTTAAACAAGTAGCTGTTTTTGATACAGCATTTCATCAAACAATGCCACAAGAAGCATTTATGTACGCTTTACCATATAAATTTTATGAAGAGTATAAAATCAGAAAATATGGATTTCACGGAACTTCTCATTTTTACGTGGCAAAAGAGGCTGCAAAACTTTTGGATAAAAAGTTAGAAGAGTGTAATCTTATCACGATACATCTTGGGAATGGTGATAGTATTTGTGCTATCAAAAATGGGAAAAGTATAGATACATCTATGGGTTTTACTCCACTTGAAGGCTTAGTGATGGGGACGAGATGTGGTGATATAGACCCTGCTATTATTTTGTATCTTGAAAGACTTAATCATTACACTACAGATGAACTTGATATGATTTTAAATAAAAAAAGTGGACTTTTTGGAATTTGTGGAGAAAGCGATATGAGAACAATTGACCAAATGGTAAAAAATGGAGACGAAAAAGCTCTGTTGGCTCATAAAATGTTTGCCTACCATGTCAAAAAATATATCGGTAGTTATAGTGCTATTTTGGGAAAAGTAGATGGAATTATTTTTACAGGTGGTATTGGTGAAAATGATGAAGCAATGAGGGAACTTATCTTGAAAGATTTACATTTTGAAGGAAAAATTCTTGTGATAAAAACAGACGAGGAAAAAGAGATAGCCTTACAAACAAAAGCTTTATTAGTATAAAGCTTAAAATGATTTCTAAGATAAACTATTCTATTTGAGAGTTAATAGCTAAAAATTTCTATAACCATAAGAAGATTGATAAACTTTAGTTAGATTCCCAAAGTTTACAATTGCTTAAAAGTTGTTTATTTTTATGAAAAATGCCATGTACTGTTTTTAAAATATTTTTAATTGACACGATTGTATCAACTACAAAAGGACCTTTGTTTAGCATTACACAATCTGCTCTTTGTGCATTTGCTGCATCTATTACTTCAGCACGACTAGGGAGATTGTTTTTCATTTTACCTTCTAAAATTTGAGTTGCATAGATGACAGGAACATGAGCAGCTTCACAAATATTGAAAATCTCTTCTTGAACATATGGAAGATTATCAAATCCAACTTCAATTGCTAAATCACCTCTTGCTATCATAAGGGCAAATTTATCACCTTGCAGAAGTTGTTCTAAAATTTTCGGTAAATTTTTTAGAGCTAGTTTGGTTTCTATTTTTGGAACTATAGCTATAGATTCTTTATTTATTTCTTTGAGCATATCTTGAAGTTCTTTAATATCTTTGTCTGATTGAGCAAATGAGATACCTAAAATATCTGCATACTCTACAATATTGGCAAAGATCTTTTTATCTGTTGGTGTAATAGCATCAATAACTAGATCTGTGTCTGGAAAATTTATCCCTTTTTCTTCTTTTAAAGTAGTTCCTTGTTCTTTAGCTAAAAAAACATTGCATTCTAAACCTATTGGAAGAAGTTTTACAATTTTACAACCTATTTTCCCATCATCAATAAAAATATTATCACCAATTTTAACATAATTAAAAATTTCTTTATTGCTACAATTAATGATCGCAGAATATACTGTCCCTTCGTAATTATAGTTTGAGTAACCATCTATCTCATTTGGAGTAATAATAATACTATCCTCTCTAAAAAGTCTAATAATTTCAGTTTGAGCAATGAAATTATGAAGTTTTGATTTTAAGGTTTCCCTTTTTGTTTTGAGTTTTACTATGGTAGTTGGTAGAATAAGGACTTTTTTATCAATAATAGCAAATAATTTCCCCTCTTCAACTATCAATTTAAAGGATTGTTTTTTCCCTCTCTCAACATCTTGAATAAATATTTTGTCTTGATGTTTAAATGCTTCCTCATAGAATCCATCTTCTACAACCAAAGAGGCAATTGACTTTCCATCCTTACTTTCCCTTTTTGTAAGGGTATTTTCTAAGATTTTAGAAGTTATTTCAACTTTTTCTCCCTCTTTTGAACCAATTTTAAAAGGATAAGTATTTTTTATAATTTTCCCTGTTCTATTTTTTGGTCCTGCTAGATCTACATATATTTTTGTCTCTTTGTTTTGAAGTTTATTTTCTTCTTGTATTGTTTGAGCCATTTTTCCCCAAGCAATAGGATCATCATGAGCTGTATTTATCCTTAAAACAGATGTGTCTGTCGCTATAAGCTCCCTAATAAGTGAGGGAGAATCTTTTGCTTCACTTGGAAGTGTAACCATCACTTTCGTTATCAAATCAGAATCTAATTTGCCAAAAACAGTTGCTTTCTCTTCCATAATTCTTTGTGATTCTTTAAAACTTAAAAAATTATCGTGTGATTCTAACTCTTTTGTATCAACTCCTAATAAAGCTGAAACTATTATCAAATCCTGATTGATTGCACTTAAAATACAACTTTGAGATCTTCCAAGCGAAGAAAGTCCAAAATTTGTAAGTTTTTCTTGTAATGTTGTTATATCTTTTGAGCGAAGATAAGTATAGGCTCGAAGATTTTGAATACTAGGGTTTTTGTTATCACTATTGATAGAATTTGCTACTAATTCATCTTTTAGAATTTTTATTTCATTATATAAGTTTGTTAATAATTCTTTTTTCATCTTTTATCCTATTTAATCATATTTTGTGCAATATCAAGAAGATTTTGTTTGATAGTATAAGTTGACGAATTTATATAATCTATAGTTTCAAAACTAAATCTTCCATTTTTATGTACAATAATCAATCCTTCATGTGAATCTATTTCAAAAATTTTATCAACAGCAAATGTTATAAATTCGACTGCCATAAGTCTATCATACACAGTTGGATTACCACCTCTTTGGACATGTCCTAAAATAGTTGCTCTGGTTTCTATCCCCACATCATTTTCTAACCAATCTACAAGTTGTTGAGTTTTTTTTGTCCCCTCCGCTACAATGACTACAATATATTGTCTTCCTAGGAGAATCTGATTTTTGAGTTTTTTTGTTAATGAATTTAAATCAATTTCTAATTCAGGAATCACACAAACTTCAGCACCACAAGTTAGGGCTGAAATAAGGGCCAAATAACCGCAATCTCTCCCCATGGTTTCAATTACACAACCTCTTCTAAATGAAGCTGAAGTATCTCTTATGGCATCAGTTGAATTTCGTATGATATTTAAAGCAGTATCTACACCAAGACAATAATCAGTTCCAAAAATATCATTATCAATAGTTGCAGGAATTCCTATAAATTTCACACCAAAATCATGATAAAATTGTTTTAATGCTCTAAAAGAACCATCACCACCGAGGATAATAAGTTTATTAATTTCATATTTGGTAAGATTTTCATAGGCTTGTTTTCTGTAGCTATATTCAAAAAATCGTTTTGAACGAGAGGAACGAAGCACCGTTCCACCTTGATGTAAGATACCAGCTACATCACTATGTGTTGCTTTTTTAATATTGCCATCAATTAAACCCTCTAATCCATCATATATCAAATAAGGCTGAATACCTTTTATATAACAATAATCAACAAACTGTTTAATAGCAGGGTTCATTCCTGCACAATCTCCACCTGAAGTAAGTATAGCAATTCCCATGGATTTTAAGCCTCTTTTACAAATTTTTTCACTAACTTTTTCTTTCCAAACTCAACACCTGGTTGGTCATAAGTATTGATATCAAACATCACACCAACACAAGAAGTTAATAGTTCATAATAATATATCAAACATCCTAAATTGGCTTCACTAAGATTGTTTACAGTTATTAAATCCACAGGAATCCCAGCTTCACTTACACTCTCTAGTGTTGCCATACATTGAGCATTGATAAGCTCTCCAAAAGTATGATTGTTGATGTAGTTTACCCCTGTGATATTTTCAAGTCTGATATCTGGTATTTTTATATCTGTTTCAAAATCGTTTATTTTGATAAATGTTACTGTTTTATCTTCAGGACCTTGTATCACAAGTTGTAAAAATGAGTGTTGATCAACGCTCCCTACAAGTCCAACTGGAGTAAGACCCACTTTTTTATTTTTTTTGTCAAATTTTCCTAAACTCTCACCCCAAAGTTGTACATACCATTGATTGAAATAGGAGAATGAACTTGCATAAGAAAAGAGTACATTAATTGGTTTATCTTTCCCTTTTTTGTAATAATAATATGCTTTTGTTAGAAGATGGTTTTGTTTTCTTGCAAAAAACTCCTCTTCAAATTTTAAAGCACCAGAGATGATAGCTTTTATATCATAACCAACGATTGCCAATGGTACAAGACCAACAGCACTAAGAACTGAAAATCTTCCACCAACATTTTTTGGGATTGAAAATTTTGAGATATTATATTTTGAAGCAAATTGCCAAAGGGGAGAATCCTCATCTGTGATGGCGATTAGTTTTGAAGTCTCATTTGAATCTAAATCTATTTTATATCTATCAAGAATATATTTAAAGATAGAAGTTGTTTCTATTGTCGTTCCAGATTTACTAATTACTATAAAAATAGTATCGTTTTTATCGACATTTTGTAATGTATAGTTGATATTTATAGGATCTCCATTTTCTAAAAAAAGTAAGTTTATATCTGAATGATTTTTAAATCTTAAAATAGAATCAATCGCTTTTGTCCCCAAACTAGAACCACCAATCCCTATAATGGCTACATTTTTTATACGATTGTTTTGTAAATCTTCATTGTTTTGTATATAATCTTCAATTTGCTTAAAAAGAGTTGTTGTGGTATTTGGAAGTGTATAGTAACCAACACTCTCGCTATCCTTCTCTTTTTTTAATTTACTAAATGAATTCTCAATAAACTCTTTCCCTTTTTTGCCAATTTTTGGTTCAAATTTTTTATCAAATTCAAGCATTATTTAGTTCCTACAAATGTCACCATGTCTACAAGTCTTGAGCTATATCCCCATTCATTATCATACCAAGCCAAAACTTTCACTGTTTTTTCCTCTACAACACTAGTCATATCAGGGATAAAAGTAGCACTATAAGTACTTCCGATAAAGTCACTTGAAACTCTTTTGTCTGTGTCAATTTCAATCAAACCTTTAAAAATCCCCTCACTAGCTTGTGCTATTGCTTCGTTGATTTGCTCTTTTGTAACTTCTTTTTTTAAGTTTACAGTTAAATCAACAACTGATACATCCACTGTAGGAACCCTCATCGCATATCCGTTGAGTTTCCCTTTGAGTTGTGGCATCACAAGTCCGATAGCTTTTGCAGCTCCCGTTGTAGTTGGTATCATATTAACAGCTGCTGCTCTTGCTCTTCTAAAATCAGCTTTGTGTTTGACATCTAAAATATTTTGGTCATTCGTATAAGAGTGGATAGTTGTCATAAGACCATTTGCTATCCCAAAAGTATCATCCAAAACTTTACAAATAGGAGCCAAACAGTTTGTTGTACAACTCGCATTTGAGATAATCGCTTCATTATTATAACTATCAGTGTTGATATTTAAAACATAAGTTGGTGTATCATCTTTTGCAGGAGCTGACATCACCACTTTTTCTACACCATTTCGTAAATGTCCAAGGCACGATTCTGTAGTTAAAAATGCACCTGTACACTCAATAACAACTTTAGCTCCACATCCACCAAAATCGGTATCTTTTGGGTCTCTTTTGCTAAATACTTTGATATTTTTACCATTAATTGAGATAGTTTTCTCGTCAACAATTTTTGCATCTACCCCTGTATGTACAGAGTCATATTTGAGTAGATATATCAACATATCCATTGAAGCAGTTGAGTTAATTGCAACAAGCTCTAAGTCATCTCTAGACATAACGATTTTTGTCACGATTAAACCAATTCTACCTGTTCCGTTGATTGCTACTTTGAGTGCCATTTTGTATCCTTTATTTTTTTTGATTTGCTTTAGTTATTGTAATAGGAGATTATTTCCAAATGATTACAAATATAGAACATAATAAATTTAAAATAATATTATGATATAAAAGTAATATTTTACATTAAAAATGTAATCACTTGGTAATTATTATATGAAAAAATAGTGCCTACAAAATAAAAAGGGGTAGTTTATGACGATTCACAACACAGATATTCTCATTATTGGTGCAGGACCAGCTGGAATGGTGGCTGCTATGACTGCGGTACAACATAATCCAACAAAAAACATAACCGTAATTAGATCAAACGAAAAAAGTCAAGTGCCGTGTGGTATCCCTTATGTATTTGGGGCAACATTAGGGAGTGTTGAAAAAAATGCAATGATTTGTGGTGGAAATCCCATAACTGATAAGATAGAAAAACTTATAGATAGTGTAGAAAAAGTTGATATAGAAACTAAAACAGTCTATTCACAAAATTACGAAATTCACTTTGATAAACTTATTTTTGCTACAGGTTCTATCCCATTTGTACACAAAAACTTCACAGATGCTCTGAGATTAGAAAATGTTTTTACAATTGATAAAGATTATAGCAAAGTGGAAAAACTGAAAAACTATCTTGCAGACAAGCAAAAAGTTATTGTGATAGGTACAGGTTTTATTGGTGTGGAATTGGCAACTGAGTTAGCTAGTGACAACAAAGATGTGACTATTATTGGTGGTGGGCATATTTTGGCTGGTTCATTTGATAAAGATATGGCTATAAAAGCGGAAGAGATTATGATAGAAAAAGGGGTAAAACTAGCTCTTGGACAACATGCAAATCATATAGTAGAAAAAAATAATCTCGCATATGGGATAGAGCTTTGCGATAAAACTGTAATAGAAGCAGATGTGATAATATTTGCAACTGGATATGAGCCAAACACAAAACTAGCAGCTGAAGCTGGTCTGAAACTCGCACGATATAATGGTATCTGGGTGGATGAATTTATGAGAACAAAAAACAAAGATATTTTTGCTGTTGGAGATTGTAGTGGAAGAAGAGATTTTATCACAAGAGATCCTTCAAAAGTGATGCTGGCATCTACTTCAGCTGCTGAAGCAAGGGTAGCTGGAAGTTCACTTTATAGTATCAAACGTCTCAAAGGATTTAATGGAACGATTGCGATTTTTTCCACAATGATAGGTGAAAAAGCTTTTGCAAGTGCAGGAGTTACGCAAACAAGAGCTAAAGATGAAAAAATTGACTATGTAAGTGGATATTTTGAGGGGATGAATAGACACCCAGCAACTATCCCTGATGCTTCAAAATTATCTGTAAAACTTATTGCTATGAGGGAGAGTGGGAGGATTATTGGTGGGCAGGTTGTAGGAAGTAAAGAAGCTGGAGAGATTATAAATATCATAGGACTTGCAATTGAATCAGAACTTACTTTATATTCCCTTGTTTCAATGCAAGTTGCAACACAACCACTTTTAACATCAGCACCAACAACATACCCAATTATCATGGCTGCTCAAATTGCATTAAGTAGTAAATAATTATCTTTTAAAGGATAGAAAATGTCTAAAAAATATATCACAGTTGATGGAAATGAAGCGGTAGCTCTTGTGGCTCACAAAATAAATGAGGTGATCGCAATTTATCCTATCACACCATCTTCTCCAATGGGGGAGTTGAGTGATTATTATAGTTCAAAAAATGAAAAAAATATCTTTGGAATAGTTCCTATTGTTTATGAGATGCAAAGTGAAGGGGGAGCTAGTGGGGCTGTTCATGGAGCTTTACAAGCTGGAAGTTTAACAACAACTTTTACAGCTTCTCAAGGGTTGCTTCTTATGATTCCCAATATGTATAAAATAGCAGGGGAGCTTACCCCTACAGTGTTTCATGTGGCAGCGAGAAGTTTAGCAGCACAGGGGTTATCAATCTTTGGAGATCATCAAGATGTGATGGGCGTACGACAAACTGGATTTGCTCTTCTTGCATCTAATAATGTTCAAGAAGCACATGACTTTGCACTTATTTCCCAAGCTACAACTTTACAATCAAGAGTTCCATTTTTGCATTTTTTTGATGGTTTTAGAACTTCTCATGAGGTATCTAAAATTGAAGTTTTGAGCGAAGATGATTTGAAAAAAAGATTTAATGAAAAA
>DYPS01000064.1 GCA_020719775.1 Desulfosporosinus sp.
TGATGTGATGAACATGAACAATACTGATAATTTTACAAGCCAGACAACATCACTGAAGCAATGTCTTTAAATAGCAGCCTCCTATAATTTATCTAAAAATATGAAAAAAACATAAGCATCAAACATATTCTATTATAATAAAATGAAATCAGTGTTTTAAAAAATAAAGAAATAATAAAATAATTAATTAAATAAAATAGTCAATTAAGAGCAGGCTTCGAAATTTAATAAGCAAATGAACAAATCCAAGGCCCATTTCAATGAACTATAAAAACAAATCAATTAAATGCGAATCCAAATCAAATAGCAACAGATAAGACAGGATAAAGAGCACCAATAATTTCTGATAAGACTGGCTAAATAACAGCAATAAGTAATGCAAAAAATATTGGCTTCTTTGCAAAAAAATCAATTCAATGCTAATTAATTTATCAAAGATGCTAAGTTTAACAAAAATGAGGCAAATAAACCAAATGTGAAGCCTAAGACCTAAGCAAAAGCAGAATTACAACGAAACGAAAAATAAAATTCAGATATTACTGAAAAATCGAATGAAAATCAGAACGACAAATGAAAGTATCCGTGATTAAAACCAAATAAATAAATAATTATTGAAATTGTTTAAAGCCTACAAATTATTGAAATATTTTTAATAAAATATAAAATTGAGTCGATGAAAAAGTGCTTCCAACAAAATGCCTTATTTTTTCATTCATTATATTATACTTGAAAACAATGTCAAATATAGAAATTTTAAATGAAATTTTGGTGAACTTAGTTCCAGATAATGATAAATTATAATTCGATGAATGCTTAAATTGTTTTTCCTCAATAAACCGAAACTCACCTTCAAGCAAACATTGTGGAAGTGCATGTTTTGAGACCATTATTGCTTCATCATAGAAAATGGCAGCAATAATATTTAAGAAGAGACCTTTTTAAAAATTATAAGTGAATCTCGTCAAATTGCAAAAACTTAATAATTCTTCAGCCTCAAGAAAACTTGGATTCGACTGAATTTGCAAGGTCAGTATCCTGAAACCTGACTTCATTAACGGAGGTGTTCAGTCTTTGCAACTGATTTCTTAGAACTGCTGAGAGAAACTAGGATTTCGTAATAAAGTTTTACAGCGATGAGACTGAGTTTTTTGCTAACAATGATAAAATTAACATTTTGTGTAGATACTGCAATCATTTTTGGTAGACGTTGCTGAAGCGCCAGTTGTGATGCTGATAAAATTAACATTTTTAAACTTATGAGTTTGCAGCAATTATTAATTTCAATAAATCTTATATTAAATATTAATTGTGGATCAATGATCGGCAGATTGGCTCACATAATAGGCAGAACAAAGAAGCACCTTTCAATCAAAAATGTTTGTGGTACACTCTGGCACCAACCCTTCAGTGTGGTGGGTCATCGCACTTTCGGACACAAATTGCAGGGAGATTAAATTCTCGCAAACATGAATGATCTCAACTAACTACTTTCCGTTAAGTAAAATTAGGTTTATTGAGGTCAAACAGTAATTAGGGTATCAGCTAACTTTCTAAGTTATTCGGAAAACTGTCTTTGATCGATGATAAATTTGCTAAGTTGTCTGAGGTTCCTTTAGAAAATTAAATTGATAGAAAATTCAACATATTCGAAGTGCTCGCTTACTGCTTATTTATGAGAATGAAATTGGAAGTCAAAGGCATGAAATTATATGAAGAAAAATAATAGGATTTATAAAATATTTCAAGTTTTTTCTTTGGCCGTTTAGAGCAAATAATAGAAGTACTAATGTTTTAAGTTAGGCTCTCAAATAAATTGAACTCAAAAGAATATTAGTTTAAGCGGATGAAGGAGTAAAAAATAAAAAATAAAAAATATATTAAACTAATTGCGCAATGCAATTTGCTCGCAGATAAATTCGTAGACGTTTTATTCAGCTATGCCTTTATGAAGGCTAAAACATCCGAACAAATATGCATTTTTTAAACAATGAAATTGACTATCAATTCTTTATTACGGCTAATTCTGCCTATTAATTAATTAATTAAACATTGGATCATAAAAAATGTTATAATTTTCTTTAAGAGTTGGATTTACAACTAAAAGATTTAAATGTTCATTCGTCAGTGAAGGATTAAATAAGATCGATGTATGAGGATGACATTGAAAAAGCCTACTATACGCCTTTAAGAAATACTCAAGACCGACTTCAAAACAATTTTGCCATTAATTAATAATTTGCTAAAATATCTTTAATAAACACAAATTCTTTCATACCAACAATTGCTACTAAATTAATGGCAATAAATTTTGAAAATTCTTTCGTTTTTTTATTTATTTAAGAACTAAAATATTTGGGAATAAATACAAATTCGATGCATATCGCCATTCTTTGGAATTATATGTGTAAACTTCCATTTTTATATATTCCGATCTTTAAAATTGATTAAATTGTAAAATCAATTCACATTTGCACAGTTTAATCCTTTTGGAGACATTTTTCAAGGGAAAGATTCATATAAATATAACAGTTAGTTTAAGTGTTGGAAAAAGAAAAATAAGATAAGGAAAAGACTGTTCGAAACATCACTAACATTTTTAAATTAATTTAATCTTAATAACGGTCTAAATTGCCAATTGACAAAATGTTCATAGATCAGTTTTCAAGTTATATCGGACTGGTCAAAAATAAGTAATATGAAAATCAGTAAAAAAAATAAGAAAGAGAATTGCATGCCAAATTATTGGGATTATTAACTAGGCTTTATGGGAAAAGAAGATTTTGCTCATCAATTGCTTTTGAAAGAAGTTTATTGAATTAAATACTTAATATAAATGATGACGAAATCAATAAAATATAATTTAGAGATTATTATAAGTTAAATGAAGCCAAACGATTGTTAATTACTTGGCTTAAAATTAGTTTTTCTTCAGCAAAAATTACAAATTACAATTCAATCAATGATAACCCAACTAAGTTGAATTAAGTTGAGGAAAAGGTGAAAAACCACATACAAAAATTGAAATAAATGACAATAGAAACTACATCTTTGGAAGGACAAATGAATGTACTCAAAAGTTGCGCTTAAGTCATACTTTAAAAGATTTTTTAAAGCAGTTAAACTATTTTTAATGTTTAGTAACTAAAACATTGTTTCAAATAAGCAGTTATTGTCAGCTATTAAAAACTAATTCATTAATGGTTGAGTAGAGCATCACCAAATATATAAAAAGATCGCCTGAAACTTGATTAAATAACTTACAGAAAATTATTGATAAGTTATATACTTCGAGAGCATAATTTTGAAAACTTTAATAGTTTGCATGGGCAATCTGTTTGCCCTGAGTTGCCTGAATTTCTGCTAAACTAAGTTAAATAATTAAAGATCTAACTTAAAGATTATGCGCATATAATTTGGGAGAGAGTGTACAAATTTTGTCAGTTGCACGATGCTTTAAATGAAAAACAATGGTTCAAACAATTATATATTCTGATTCATGGCAAATAATCTCAAACTGGATCTAGATTAGGATTAGGAGTCCTATTTCATTCAAACATTGGCCAGGCTCTGGAAATTGGGAACAAAATGTCAGAGAATTAACTCATTAAATACATTTTTACTAAAATGTTACCCACAAACAAATAAACAGATTTGCCCATCAAAATTATTTCTTTGACTCATTTGCCGAGATACAAGGTGTTCAGTTAAATTGTTTAACAATCTATCTCCGATTTTAAGGGAACAAAATAAAAATAAAAATTGTACTCTATTATTTCAAAGGCTCACTTTTCTGCCTGCGATCATATGATTCTGAAATTGTAAAAAAAACCATTGTCTAATAAGATATTTGCTTCAATGATACATATTTAAGTTACTGTGAGTCAGTCGAAAAATGTTAATGATATTAGGGAGAAAATATATGTAAATGCAAATAAAAAAGAAGAGCCTTTTTCTCTTTAATTTTAAAGAATATTCAAAAAGCACAAAACAGTTTTAGAAAACTATAAAACTTTGATCGTTACAGGACACAAAGACAAAAAAATTAAAGCAAAATTACAACGAATGATAAAAACAAATAAACTATAAAATATAGTAAGAAATACAAAAAAAACAAAAAAAAAACTATAAAATAAGCCATAAAATAAATCAGAGAATAAACCATAAAATTAATTATAAGATTAAAAATAAAAAGTTAAAAACTAATAATAATTAATTCAAAATCCATTTGAGTCTTACGATGTATTGGGCATCAATGATATTAAGACAACATCTTTGGAAAGCTGTCGGCAAATTGCGGCTGCCTATAATATTTACTGCTAAAAATAAATCAGTGATGGAGCAAATTAAGGAGCATATAAGAGAGTGAAAGCATAATTTGATTAAATTTAATTAACTGAAAGGGATTAAAAAAATAAAATAGTCAATTAAAAGTAGGCTTCGAAATTGAATAAGCAAATGGACAAATCCAAGGTCCATTCCAATGGATTATAAAAAAAAATCGATTAAATGCGAATTCAAATCAAATAGCAACAATAATTGCAGATAAGACTGGCTAAATAGCTGCAATAAAAATCATCACAAAGATTGGAAACGATAATGCAAAAAATATTTGCTTAAATATATAAAAATCAATTCAAGGCTGATTAATTTATCAAAGATGCTAAGTTTAACAAAAATGAGACAAATAATTCAAATGTGAAGCCTGAGACCTAAGCAAAAACATAATTACAACGAAACGAAAAATAAAACTCAGATATTGCTGAAAAATTAAACAGATGCTCATAAATTTGAAAAAATATATTTTATTAATGCGAATCAGATGCAATTTTATTTTATTTTATAAGTTTTCGAATCATCAAAATGGTTATTTTAAAATATTTATGAATTTACGAAAATCAACTTATTTGAACAAATATTATTTTAAATTTTAATTGTGAAATAATAAATGATTAGCAAGATTCTTCGAAGAGTATTTCAAACGCCTCACTACAATCGAATTAGCAATATTTGGGGTTCACTTAGACTTCAACCGTTCAGTGTAGTCGGACACCGCACCTTCGGACATGAATTGAATGGAGATAAGATTCTGCAAAACATGAAACTTCTTAACTAATAATTTTCAGCTGAGTAATTATGAGTTTATTCAGACTCAGATATAAGGACAACGATAATCTGTCTTAGCTATTTGAACGACTGTCATCAATCGATGATAAATTTGTTAAGCTGAATGAGGTTCCTTTTTAAAAACAATCTGAAAGAGAATTCAACATATTCGAAATGCTCGCTTACTGCTTATTTAAGAGAATGAAACTTGAGTTAAAAGACATAAAACTAAATAAAGATTAAAAAAAAAAATATGCCTTTTTTTTCTTTGACCTTTTGGACAAAATAATAGAAGTACTTATGTTTTGAGATAGACTCTCCATGAAATTGAACTCAAAAGACTCTAAAAGGTTTTGGATCATTAAAATTACACTGAAAGGCAAAAGATATATTTAGCTAATTGTGCAATGCAATTTGCCCGCAGGTAAATTCGTAGAAGATATATTCAGCTAAATTTATATGACGAATAAATAGGAATTAGTGAAAATATGGTTCATCTGACCAAGGAAATTAACTCTCAATTTTCTGATATGTTCTACGTTGTATAAGCTTTAATGTAAACTGATTTGAAGCTTCCAACTTATTATAGTTTTCTCTAAAAATTGAATGAAAAAATTATAAATTTCAATGTCCATTAATCAGTGAAGAATTAAATAAGATCGATGTATGAGGAGGACATTGAAAAAGCCTACTATACTCCATTGAGAAGTACTCAATAACAATTTCAGCAAAATTATGGTTTTTAAAAATCTAGTCCTAAAGACCTCATACAAACAATTACTTTCATACCGACCTCTGTCACAAAATAAATGTCTTCATATATATTTAGCATATTCAATTTTTACTTTATAAAAGGGTAAAAATAGACGGGAAAAAGTACTAGCACATTGCAAATTTTTATACTAAAGAATTATTCAAGTTAAAAACCATTTTTATATATTCCCAAATTTGAAATTAATTAAATTATTTCTTCAATTCATAAATGCACTATCGAATCGTTTTGGAGATATTTTTCAAGGGCAAGGTTCATTGAATTTTAAAATTAATATAAATTGTTAAAAAAAGAATATGAAAAAAAAATGTAAGTTAAAAGACTGATTAATATTTTTCGCATATTTAAATACGATTAAAAAGAACCTGGGAAATAAATATTAAGAATGTTTGTTGATTAGTTTTCAAAATATGTCGAAATGTTCAATGATGTGAAAATTGAAAGAAAAGATTATTAATCAAAATCATTTGAATTAGCTTCTTTTACTGAATTATTAATCTAACTTACGGAGCTTTTTCAAAATAAAATATATTGCTTATCAAAGACTAATCTATTGTATCTGATTTTTAATATAAACTATGATTCATATCATTAAGGATAAATAAGAGATTATTTCAAATCGGAATAAACCAAACATTTGCTTATAGTTTGGCTCAAAATTTGTTTTTCTTCAGCAAAACTTACAAATTATAAAAATATAAACAATCGTGCAAAATAAGTCGAAGAAAAAATAGAAGTTTTAATTAAATAATTAAAGACTGCTGAAATATAAACGAGTCCTTTGGAAGGAGAAATGAGTATAATTAAAGGGTGCAGTTAAGTGTTACTTTAAAGCATAATTGAACATCCTTAAAATAAAATTGGTACTTAAAAGCTAAAAAAATCCTTTACATAAGCTATTATAACTAATTTTTAAAAATTAATAATTAATTGGTTGGACTAATATAAAAATTCATCAAACGCTAAATTTTGGAAAAAAACGACTTAAAGAAAACTAATTATCAGTTATATTCTACAAGATTATAATTTGCAAAACCTTTATACGCTCTATGTGAATTCTGTTGATCATAATTGGCCTGGATTTTTGTTAAATAATTATGGAAAATTGAAATAATAACTTAAGGACTGTGCACATCTAATTTGGGAGAGAGTTTAACCACGATGCATAATTTATAACTTTTAAAAGGACAGTTAATGGCATTATCAACTATATTTGCTGCACAAATATTACTTATCTCTGCAATCCGAATCAGCATTTGGAATTTTATTTCACTCCAATATTGGCAAAGTTTTATAAGAAGGAAGTAATACGCAGTCAAATTAACTTATTAAATACATAGTTAATAAAATGCTACCTTCGGATAATCAAAATATATTAAATATCAAAAGGTAATTTTTGACTCATTTAAAAAAAAAATAGACCTTTGATTAAATTGCTAAATTATCTTCTGCCGATTTCGCCATTTCAAATGAATAATAGAAATTATACGCTTTTATTTTAAAGGCCCACTTTCCTGCTTGCGATCATATGATTTTGAAATTATACAAAAAACCAAAGACCAAAACTATTTTTGCTTCAATGATTCATATTTAAGTGACTGTATCTGAGGACAAAAGTATTAAAGAAATGTGGCAGAGAATTTATTTAAATACTTAAAACAATTAAAATTCTTATTGTTCTCAACTAAAGAGTAACTTGCTCCAAAATAAAATAGTTCTATAAAACTATAAAACTTTGATAATAACAGGTCACAAGTATGAACAGATAAAAAAATCAATTTAAGATTGGAATAACAAAAGCAAGGCTGTTAATAATAATAGTGATTAAAATGTCAAAAATGTTAATAAAAATTTTTAGTATTTTGATGTGATGAACATGAACAATACTGATAATTTTACAAGCCAGACAACATCACTGGAGCAATGTCTTTAAATAGCAGCCTCCTATAATTTATGTAAAAATATGAAAAAAACATAAGCATCAAATATAATCTATTATAATAAAATGAAATCAAAGTTTTAAAATATAGAGAAATAATAAAATAATTAATTGAATAAAATAGTCAATTAAGAGCAGGCTTCGAAATTTAATAAGCAAATGGATAAATCCTAGGCCCATTCCAATGGAATTTATAAACAAATCAATTAAATGCGAATCGAAATTAAATAAAAATAATAAAGATAAGAAAAGAGAGCTAAAGAACAGCTATAATTGCAATTAAGACTGGCTAAATAGCTGCGATAAAAATAATAAAGATAAGAAAAGAGAGCTAAAGAATAAGAAAAGAGAGCTAAAGAACAGCAATAATTACAGATAAGACTGACTAAATAGCTGCAATAAAGATAATAAAAGAAAGCTAAAGAACAGTAATAAAGATAATCACAAAGATTGGAAACGATAATGCAAAAATTTTTTGCATAAATATATAAAAATCAATTCAATGCTAATTAATTTATCAAAGATGCTAAGTTTAACAAAAATGAGGCAAATAAACCAAATGTGAAGCCTAAGACCTAAGCAAAAGCAGAATTACAACGAAACGAAAAATAAAATTCAGATATTACTGAAAAATCGAATGAAAATCAGAACGACAAATGAAAGTATCCGTGATTAAAACCAAATAAATAAATAATTATTGAAATTGTTTAAAGCCTACAAATTATTGAAATATTTTTAATAAAATATAAAATTGAGTCGATGAAAAAGTGCTTCCAACAAAATGCCTTATTTTTTCATTCATTATATTATACTTGAAAACAATGTCAAATATAGAAATTTTAAATGAAATTTTGGTGAACTTAGTTCCAGATAATGATAAATTATAATTCGATGAATGCTTAAATTGTTTTTCCTCAATAAACCGAAACTCACCTTCAAGCAAACATTGTGGAAGTGCATGTTTTGAGACCATTATTGCTTCATCATAGAAAATGGCAGCAATAATATTTAAGAAGAGACCTTTTTAAAAATTATAAGTGAATCTCGTCAAATTGCAAAAACTTAATAATTCTTCAGCCTCAAGAAAACTTGGATTCGACTGAATTTGCAAGGTCAGTATCCTGAAACCTGACTTCATTAACGGAGGTGTTCAGTCTTTGCAACTGATTTCTTAGAACTGCTGAGAGAAACTAGGATTTCGTAATAAAGTTTTACAGCGATGAGACTGAGTTTTTTGCTAACAATGATAAAATTAACATTTTGTGTAGATACTGCAATCATTTTTGGTAGACGTTGCTGAAGCGCCAGTTGTGATGGTAGTGAGCGGGAGTGCGATCCGAGGGGAAATCCTAACGAGGAGTGCGAGCGTTGTTAATATCGGGCACAAAGAATTAGCCAACTTCGTCTCTGTTTTTAAGAAGAACATTGACGCCGTCGTAGTGCTTGATGAACTCGTTGACTCTTCCAGCGAAGGGATTGGCTTATTCAGCACTCTCGTAGACCCAATGACCTAATTTCAATGATATGTACTGAGGGGAGTCTCATCACCTTGTACGGAAAAGACATCTTGATTGAAGCCATAGAGTCTGGGGCAAACTTTATACATTGGTAGAGTGTTGGTGGCGAGGTGAACAAATCTTGAGTGTTCTGGGAAGGCAAACATAGATCTTCCCGGATACAGACCAATGCTGGAGTTCCAATTGATCAAATTTGAAGGAGAGTTGGTGGCAAAATTGCTGTGAATGGCATTGAGGTTAAAGTTCCAAGCATATCCCCCCTCTGCCTTCAAAAGATTGTTCTGGAAAATAGCTCTCCATTTGGGACAAAGAACATTATTTTTAAGATCGTGGTTGATGGCATTGAATCCTCTTTTGATGTTGAGAGTTTCGATGTAGTTGAGATAGCCTCTTAGTTATCTCACTGATTCGTGGTGGAATTGGTCCATTGGACTGGAATCGAGTCCGAAATAACCAGTAACTTTGTCAAAGTGATAACAGGCTGCTGCCAGAGCAACCTTTCCTCCCAAACCATGTCCTCCGAGAGTGGCAGTTGAAATTTTATGTTCATACATAAAGCGAGCGACATCCCCTGCGTTATTATGAAGCTACCTGCGACGTCTTCCCAACCAAATGAGTCAGTGCGGTCGGAGTTACCAAAATTTCTTGGGTACAAAATATAGATATTTCTTTGATGGATAATCTTGATGATGGATTCAATACTTTGTTGATAGGGTTGGAGAAGAATTAAAGCCAGCTTTCAGCTTGATCAAAAACTTCTGGGAAGAAGATGAGGTTAGGGCTGTCAACTGCGGTGGATTTGATATGAACTCCTCTAAGTTTGACGTTCTTGGAGTCAGTGTGTTCGGTTTCTGTGTGGATGAGTGGGTACTGCCGCGAATATGTTGGATGGTTGCGAAGCGGTATGAACTGCAGAGATTAGTCAACTTTCTCATCGCAATATTAATTTATGAAATATTCAATAAAAATCAATTGCATGGCAAACACCAACTTACAATATCATAATAGAGATAGAATAAAAATAATATTAGAGTGATGTCCAGTTATTGATAGTAAGACTTGACTTTTGTGAATTTTGCATAATTACAAATATCTTTTTTAGTGCAGTTTTGTTATGATTTTTTCATGTAGATAGTTTGTTATTTGTGAGCAATATTTAGGTTAGCTTTAGAATAAAAGGGAGGGAAATTTTTAAAATAACATGGCAATGAAATCATTCATACGGCCTGGCTGGACTCTCCAGAGCTTTGCTTGTTGCCAGCAACTGGTCCGCTGATGTTGGGGAGGACACCTCCTTCAGCAATTGTGGTGTTGTGGAGAAGTTTGTTGAGTTCTTCGTCGTTTCTGATGGCGAGAAGAATGTGTCTGGGGACAATTCTTGTCTTTTTGTTGTCCTTGGCGGCATTTCCGGCAAGTTCGAGAACCTCAGCAGCGAGATACTCGAGGACAGCGGCAAGGTAGACTGGGGCTCCAGCACCAACTCTTTCGGTGTAGTGGGCATGTCTAAGAAGTCTTCCGACTCTGCCGACGGGGAACTGAAGTCCAGCTCTTGAGCTCTTGGACACAGCCTTGCTTGAAGTGGTTTTAGCCTTTCCTGATTTTCCTCCTTTTCCAGCCATTTGTAACACTAATTATTTATGAGATCTTCAGTTATTATTTGATTTGAATACTTTTTAATCTACAACCCTGGAAATCAGCCAATCAAATTAATTTATTACTTCCATTAACAAACCACAAAACATAACAAATGCAGCCAATTCCGAAATCATTCAGTAGTAAGCCAGCTTATGGAGAGGCTTCATTCGAATCTGTCTCTCAGTCGGAATTTTCTTGTCGTTTAGGTTCAAACGACGAATCATCACATCCTGAATTTTTTGTATTGGCATGCTCATCTTTAGATCTCCAATTGGGAAGTCATGCTTTTGAGGAATTGGAGAGCTGGAAACTGGTTTGTCTGGAATACTTTTTGATTTTTTAGTTTTAAAGGCGATTCGCTTTGTCCCATAAAATTACAAATCTTTTTTCTATAAATGCTTGCTCAACTGTCTTGATTACTGTCTTGAACCTTTTTGAGATTCGATTGCAAACAAATCCAATATTTTCGGCTTCAGCTGGGTTCTGCCCATCATTCCAATTTCAGGCAAAACATGATTATTCGATGAAAATGCTACATGTTTTCTTTATTCGCTAGTTTTTGATCCATGCCTCCTTTCAAACCCTCCAAATTCTGCTTATCGATTGAGAGCAACTTAATATTCTTTGAGTTGTCTTTCAAAACCCAAGTTGGGACAGACTGTGGGCCGACTTTGCCTGACAAACTGAATAGCCTACTTGAATCCCCAGCATTTCTTCTTCATGAGATAGGAGATAACCAACGTAGCTGACTAAATATAATCCAAACTACTCTCGAAATACCCGCAGCGCAATGCACAAGTACATTTCCTTTAGAAATTTTGTTCTAAATAAGTTCATAAAATTGATTGAAATATTTGGAAATATTCTAAGATTTCATGTCCAAAAGAGGGTATACTATGTGATCTATTGCTGAGTCATAAGCGACATGCTATAGACCAGTAGCTGCTGTGACAACTAAGTGAGAGTTGTTATACCTGTTTTGATTGTTTCAGTTTTAATGTACTGTAGATCAAGCGCAGCATTGATATCTCCTAAATAAATACTGTTGTTGTATGTTTCATGCGAATAAACTTTATGACATGGCTGGTATTCATAGTCCAGGTAATTATTTATCATCTATTAGCATTATACATAATATAGTTGTAGTCACAATCCCGACTCTGAACACGTCCCCACACTATTCATAAACTTTCTATTCTATTTTGCTTATTTCTCAGTTTAAGTATTCTTTGGTCATAATATATAATTATTAATCACTTGATCTGGGTTAAATTTGTCCTTTCTGCTAGCTTTTTTTTTACTTACTGTCTGCTTAGTTTGTTAGCGAGGTAGGGGTTGTTCTCATGTTCATTGTTTTGCATGTTTGCTTGCTTCTTTCCGAATGATCCGTATAACTAATTCATTGATTTTTTATGCAAACAGTGACTGTCAGTGATTATATCGCTACTGCTGATGTGCATTTCTTTGTTATTACGACTATTGCTTCTTCGAGATTGTGGTGGCCGTAGTTTTTCCTACAACAAAGTTTATAGTCTTTGTATGAAGTTCTAGGATTTTTTTGTAGATTTATGATTTGCGCTAACTATTACGCTAGATAACTTTTCATTGATTTTTTTAAACTTTTCCTCTCTCAATTTTGTTGCTTTCAGCTATTTTTACAAAACTTAAATTTTAAGAAGTAACTCCTTTTTCTCCTAATCGCACTAATCATCCTCGTTGCACTCGCTCTGCTCAAAGGAAGCAAAGTGTTTCGTCTGTCCTTGCGGGGTTGTGCGTAGTATCTTATGCTTGAGCATGTTTATTATAAGTTTAACGTTAATTAAGATAGTATTATAGTTAGTCAAGATGGTAGTATTATAAGCCAAGTCAATGCCTGAGGGCTGTCAGTTTATAATGGATCAAATTTGATGTCTGATTTTAGAGAAATTGCTGAATTTCACTGGGTTGAAAGCTGTGGAACATTTGGCCATAGTGATACTGTTTCGGGAGATGGAGTCGGTCATGTAATAGTTATCTATCAAGTCAACAAATGGAGTCGATTCGATTTCAGATGCTACGCCTGAACTTTTAGTTGAAACTTTGCCGTATACTGTTGGCTCAATAAAATCGTATTTGAGAAGATGGGGAGCTACATTGTATACTCTTGCTCGTAGTTATTCAATGCTGTTGTATGGAAGAGTCACACCACATTACTCAGAAAGAGCTCTAAGAATTTCCCATTGATCTCTGGAGTGTCCTGGTGGTTCAACAATTTTCAAGCCCATCTGAACTCGACCTTCAGTATTGACTGAATTAATGAATAACTACCATATGTTCCTGTTCTTTCAGTGTATGCAGAAGCCGGTAGAATGATATCAGCGTATTGAGCTCCTTGATCTCCATGGGATCCCTACATAGAATAATGTATACAATGTAGACCACAAATGAGTTTTTGGGGATGTCTTAGGGGGTAATATTATTATCACATCCTAATAGGAAAATGACTTTTGGAGAGTGATCGATTGGTTTGAAGTCAAGACCCAGTTATAGGGCATTGATTTGGCCTTGATTTCTGTGGAGGATGTTATATCCATTCCATCCGTTTTAAGCATTGATAAATTTATAAGTGTTTGCAATGTTTTTAGTGCTTTCGAGAATGGCTTTTGAGTCAACTCTTGTGAGGGAGTCATGTCCGACAATCAAAAGAGGTAATTTGGCGGTTTTAAGATCTTCACATACTGAGTGTTTGCCTGCAGCGATTTAGTTCAAAGTGGCTGCACTATTACCGAGATGAGTGTAGGCATAGGTTAAGTCAGCTGGAGTTCCAATACTGAATACTTTAGTTTTTTTTTTGTTGATAGCTTTTAAAATTCTAGAGTTGAGTACAGGTGCTTCAGTTCTTGGATTGACACCGACAAGAAGGATGACATCAGCATCTTATATTTGTTCGATTTGAGAGTTGAAGAGGTAGTCGGATCTAAAGTTATTGGAGAGGGCAAGATTATTTGATTTTCTGAACTAATAATTAAAACAGTTCAGGGAATTGAGGAAATCTTTGAAACTTTGAATATTCTCAATACTTTCAAATTCTCCAATTGCACCAGCGATATCCTTTCCTTCAACCTTATCAATACGTGAAGCAATCATAGCGAAAACATCTTCCCAAGCCTGCTCTGAAAAATCAGCTCCCTTTCTCAATAGTGGCACTCTTAATCTTTGTCTCTTCAATCCATCAAAGGCCTGTCTTGACTTATCTGATAACCATTCTTCATTGATTGATTCATGAACTCTAGGATTGACTCTCATGATTGTATTTTCCTTATAATCGATGGCTACGTTGCTGCCCAGTGAATCCATTAAATCAATAGTATTTTTAGTTAGAAGTTCGTATGGTCTCGAAGTATAAGCGAAAGGTCCATTGTTGAGTGCGCCTACGGGACAGACATCAGCAAGATTACCACTCATTTCAGAGGCAAGCATTTTTTCAACATAAGTATTAATTTCAGTTCCTCTTCCTCTTCCTGAGGTTCCCAAATCGAAATATCCTCCAACTTCTTCAGAGAATCTAATGCATCGTGTGCAATGAATGCATCTGTTCATGTGTGTAACAACGAGTGGTCCTACGTTTTTATCTTGTACTGCTCTTTTGTATTAGTTGTATCTGCCTGCTGCGTAGCCGTAGAAGTGAGAGTTGTTTTGAAGATCACATTCTCCTCCTTGATCGCAGATGGGGCAATCGAGGGGGTGATTGGCGAGTAAAAATTACATGACTCCTCCGCGAGCAAGGCGGGCATATTCTGAGTTGGTTCTGATTTTCATGGCGGGGGCGACTTGCGAGCAGCACGAAGCTACTGGTTTAGGTGATTTTTCGACTTAAACGAGACACATTCTGCAGTTACCAGCAACTTTTAAGCGTTAGTGGTAGCAAAAACGAGGAATTTAAATGCCATTCTCCTTGGCAGCTTGGAAGATGGAGAGATTGTTATCGACTTGGTAAGGTTTATTGTTGATGAATATCTCTATTTTCTTGGTGGAGAAGGGCGCGAAGGGTCTGGAAAGTTGCCTAAGGGCAGTCATTTTGGACAGCATCAAATCAATCAATAATTATATACCACATTAACATTAAAACACATTATCTCATCGTACACAGCTAATTAATCAGCTTTATAAAAAACTGCAATGGCCTGACTGTCTATCACATAGTAAATGGACATAAATCATGAAAGCACCCAAGATGACCATCATACGGGTTGCTGTATAAAAAACGGTAGTTGAAGTAATTGGGACGCACTCCATCTTTCGCTATCTTTGCAAAATATATTTTTGGTTAGTTCTTCGATCTTTTCTGATTTGATGTTCAGTTCTAATTAGTGTTGCTGCAGTTATTTTTGGTATTCTTATGGGTCGTTCTATGTTAATGGTTTGATACTTTAACTAATTTTGACCATTTTTAGCTCTATCTCAATCCTTAGAATGGATTTTTGCCAACTAGCATTTCGAATGCTAAAATTCCGACAGCCCAAATATCTCTTTTGTATCCAGAATCATTTCCCTTGGCGTACTATGGTGGTAAATACTCCATGGTCCCAATAACTTATGGTTTCTAATTGTGATTGTTGTCTTGCCGATGTGCATATCCGAAATCGCAAAGTTTGATGGTTCCCTGTCTATTTTATAATTTACATTGGCGATCATGATATTTTCTAGTTTGACATCAGCGTGAACAATTTGTTGTTGATGTAGGTGGTCCAATCCATGTAGAAGTTGGCGCATAACTTAGATAATTTATTTTTATTTAAACAGTATAAATTTTTGTTTCAAATTGAAAAGAGAATCTTCTGCGTATTACATGATGAGATTTATATGTGTTTCAGTTGAGTAGACATAGTACAGCTTTATTAAATTGTCATGCTACATCCATGACAATATCTTTGCTTATCGAATCAAATCTGATATCTGGCTGCTTGCATGCTGCTTTGTTATCGATTTCTAGGCAAACAATAAATGGCTGTTTTATTACTGGACTAAATAGACGAACGAATGTGCCCCCACTCCGATTGTTTTCACCTTATAGAAGAAGAATTATTTCAATTGGCTTACTTATTTTGATTAGACTTATCTTTAGATGCGTTTTAATGAAGGGGATTCGTATGCTTTTTTGGCTTAGTTCTTCTCGATTATGTTTTTGTACTTGTCTGAGTAACGAGGAATTGTTATCTTTTTAGAAGATTGGGTTTATTATTATCCCTGCATCTTTATTTAAATATTATATCATGTTTGGTATTTTATGACAACAAAATGGGGTTGGGGTTGGGGTTGGGGTTGGGGTTGGGGTTGGGGTTG
>DYPS01000147.1 GCA_020719775.1 Desulfosporosinus sp.
TTAAAGGTTTTAATTTCTCAACTATCTCAAATTTTATTTTTTCGATATCAATCATTTTTTCTCATCCTTTGGCATTACAAGTTTACAAGTCTGTCTTTTTACATACCGCAATTAAATTCCTATCAGCCCAAGCTGTAGAATTGCCTTGTTGATCCAATGCATTAAACAAAAAACTAAGAATTTTTTTTGCAACATAGTGTGCTATTTTTCTTTTTTTTGTAGTATATATATTTCCAGCTGTAAACACTTTTACATCATGAAAAAAGTTTAACATCACCTGAGAAAGAGACTCTTTTGTGAATCCTACCTCGTGGGTAAAATCCATATATCTCTCATGTGTAGCAAATAGCCAATCCATATTAGGCACATCTATAATCAAAATGCCTTCCTTTGTTAATGAATTTTTCATGTCTTCTATAAGCAAAAATACTTTTTCTTTATTGATATGCTCCAAAACTGCTTTAATAATAATAACATCAAAGCCTTCTTTATGCTTTTTACAGAATTCAAAAGCATCAATATTTTCCAAAGTGCTTTTCGGCGTATTTTCTTTAGCGAAAGTCAAGTCTTCATTAGAGAGATCAATTCCATATAGGCTTTCATATCCTTCTTTTTCTAATACTGCCAAAAGATAACCTTTGTTACAACCTATTTCTAATATAGAAACTTTTTTATTTGTCGGGATATATTTCTTATAATATGCCTCATAATAGAGTCTAAAAAAATTATATTTTTCATTTTTTGTTCCGTCTATGTTTTTACCATGTATGGAATGATATTGATTAAACAATCGCTCTCTATAGTTCATTGGCGTCCTTTTTTATAATTAAAATAGACAATAGTGCGACCAACATATAGGAGAATATCGTACTAACTGCCACAGCATACAATCCATATCTTTGGATAAATATTATATTTAAAATAAAATTCAATAAAAAACTTGCACCCCAAGCATAAATCAAAATAATGGAAAATCCTGAAGTGGCTATATATTGTTGAAAAATTGTACTTAAACCCATAAAAAATATAGCTATAAGCAACAGATTCACTAATTCCACAGAAGCTCTAAACTCCTCTCCGTAAATCATAGTGATGACATCATCAGATACCAAATAAATGCAAAATAAAAAAACCATATATATACTTCCAAAAGCCAATGTTGCCTTGTGCATTAATTCATATTTTTCTTTATTCTTTTTCATCAAAGAGAGCTTTTGAAAAAGGATGATTCCCACCGTAATAGGCAAGATAAAAATATAATCGACAAAACCAACAGCCAACGCATAATAACTCAGTTCATTTTTTGATAAAAAATAATTTACAAAAAAAAGATCGGACTTAAATACTAAATATGCAAGCAATCCAGACAAATACGCCTTAAATCCAAATCCTGATATTTTCTTTAATAATCTCAATGATATTTTTTTGGGATAAATAATGTTTTTTTGTAGTTCCAAAAAAACAATAATGATACCTGCCACCAACGTTACAAATGCAATCATCAATGCACTTAAAACATTAATCGTAAAAAAATAAATAAAAAATGATAATAACCCTACAAGTAATACCTTGTTGTAGATTGTAGTATTGTTATCTATTTTTATTTTGCCAATTCCAATTAAAATATTTCTAACATACAATGACATCAAAGAGAATGGTATCATTGCCATTGCAATAGCAAACAACCATTTATCTATACCAAATATTGCGGGATAAATTAAATAAACAACTATTATTATCGACGCAACAATAACTCCAAATACCAACGAAAAAAACAAAGAATTACCCAAAAGTATTCCAGCAAGTCTTGTATTTTTTGCTGCATAGTATACATTGGCAGAATGCAATCCAAAACTTCCAAATTGCATTCCCATTGTGACGATTGTCATTGCAAAAACAAAATTTCCATATTCGGCAACTCCCAATGATCTCGTAATGAGAATATTGCTAATCAATCCTAAAACTATCAACAATATTTTTGAACCGTAAGTATGAACAATATCGCTCAACATACGCTATGTCCAAAAAATAACTTGCTTGTTTGCACCATGCCCCAAAGCTCTATTTTCCATTTTGCTGTTTTACCGCTTAAGGTTTTATACAACGCTTTAATCTCTTTAATTGCTTTTTTCATCTACTTCACCTTCACCATAGAACTAAAATCTTTACTTAAACTCCGATTGATTATAAAAATTTTTCTTTGAGTCATTTTTGCTTCCAATATCTCACTTATTTTAAAACTCATCCAAGCACCTCACTGTTTTTTATAAACTCA
Source organism: Desulfosporosinus sp. (assembly GCA_020719775.1). Taxonomy (GTDB): domain Bacteria; phylum Campylobacterota; class Campylobacteria; order Campylobacterales; family Arcobacteraceae; genus CAIJNA01. The sequence continues at coordinate 2,276 of DYPS01000147.1, forward strand.
AACCTTGTTTTGCAATAGTCATAAAAAGTATCATAAATTGATATTAGCTTATCCGAACTCTCAAAAATTAAATTAATCCCATCAACTACTTCATCTTGATTGAAACTATATTCATGAGCGATTTCATTTCTGTCTTTTCTCAAATCCATCCACTCGTTTTTATACAAAATGCCCAACTCCTCTATTCTATTTAGTCTATCAATAAATGGTTTACTTTTGACCTCTTCGCCCATCAATTCCAACAAAGAAGGAAATAATTTTTCTCCCATAGTATCTTGAAGCTTAGAGAAACGAAATATCATTTGATCAATAAATCCCATAGTGACATCATCAAATTCTGCATAAAGTTCTTTGTTTGTTGGTATATACTTTTTCAAATATTTTTTTGATTTTAAAAGTCTTATCTTATGCTGATTGCACTCATGCAATTTTTC
>DYPS01000005.1 GCA_020719775.1 Desulfosporosinus sp.
CCAACCCCAACCCCAACCCCAACCCCAACCCCAACCCCAACCCCAACCCCGTATTGCCTTTAATAATATGATTCATTAATTATATTGGATCAGGTGCCTTTCAGATAAGGATAGACAAACTTGCGTTAGAAGAGGACTGAAATATGCAAATAGTGCACTGCATCTCTCATCGACCCTGATAGACTGGTTGGATTTTTCAAACGCATCAATTACCAATATTTCCAAGCTTAGTTTATATTTCCTTAAGCCAAGTGCATACTCATCAATTAGTGATAAAACACAGTTTCATAATCCACATTTTATACTGTTTCTGTTCGAGGTTTGCAATAAAGAACTTGGGTTGTTGCACCAGGTAATTGTGTGACCTGATGTTGAATTAGATCAATATATGGTTTTACTTAGAATGCTGATTTTCCAAGTGCTAGCTAGGCTTCGACCATGTAGTGCAGGATGTTAAGGCGATTTCTGGAGTCTAGTTTTTTGTCTTGAAGAGATAGTAAACCTATTTTGATTACTTTTCTGTATAACTGTAAACCTAGACTCACATAACAGATGAGGGCTAAAGTGCTATGTTTGAACTGGAAACTATCATTTTTTAATCTCATTATCATTGTTTAGAGTTCATCTTCATGGATGTTGTAGTATTTCGTCAAATTCTTAAGTTAAGATAGGGAAGGGATTGGTGAATTTTAAATGCAATAGAGGCAATTTGTTAAAGAATTTAGAGCTGACTGAAGTAGAGATTTTTTTTGTTATTAGGAGGTTTGTGATTCATGGTAAAATTGTAAAATGGATTGGGCAATACGATACCAAAATTTATAATTTTTAGACATTTGATTGCTCTTCTTAATGCTTTAGAAATACTGGTAGCTCTATTTGGGACGAGATTGCAGCAAAGTTAATGCTTGATTATAAGTAATGGATTATATATGATTCCCATAATTCAAAGAAAACAAATGCAAATCCTTATCCTCAACTCCTGTGCAGGCCTTCCCTAAAAGTGCCTTTGCTTTCGAGAAGTAAGCTAAAGCAACAGTCGACTTCCCATAAACAAAATGCACAAGACCGGTATTACTTGTAGCGAAGGCATTGAGTATATTAGTTATAATTTTAGTGGTTGGCATCTGTTCAAATTCTTCGACTATATTCACAAAATTCATAAGACTGAGACAGCGCTGATAATTACGGGCATATAGTTCCTTTTGAGCCTATAGGAATCGACTGATCATGATTACATTGATTTCGTAGTATTTGTTGATAGTATTTTTTCTGCGTTTTACTCTTCCTAAAAGTTACTATCTGATCTTTTCTTAGTCTTCGGCAGGACCTAGACAGAGTGGTGGTGCTCCTAGTTGCATTAAAGCTTGACTTGTATACACTCTACTCATGAAAACAAATTATTCACGAGCGACAGCAAAGGTCTTTCCATGCTAATGGAGAATGATTGATATCCATTGTTGTGATTGGTTGCGCAGCTCTACAGGTTTAAGTAGGTAATATCGATAGATTTGCAACACTTCGAATGAATTTTTAGCAAGCGCGTTGAGTTCCTGAATGACTGATGTGTTACTAAAAGTAGGAGAAATATGCGACTCTGCATGAATTCGATCAGACAGTCACGATTGCGGTAGACGCTATAAAGTACGACTAATGCATTGTCACGTTTGCCTTGAAGTATGAGTAGTACAGCGATGTTAAGTTTAATCATGCATTAGGTTTGTCCTTCGATGCGTGAGGGATCGCGTTTAAGTTTGCGGGCGATGATGTCGTTGAGTTTGCGAAGACAGTTTAAAGAAGATAGTTGGCATCTGTTTGAGAGATACTCACAAATGGCAAGATTAGGTTCATAGGAATCAATATTGGTAGGGTTTTGAAGAAGGGAGCTACAGAGCTGTATTTGTACCTTTGAGCTTATTTGTATTTGCCCGCATTGAAATTTTGGTATGCTTGCTACATTCACGATAATTATAAGGATGTATAATTCATAAACTCAAAATCATCCAAACCTGCAGAATTAATAAAGCAATAACTACGATTGCCAAATCGAAGGATAGTTTTGGTAACTAATTGAAGAAGTATGAGGCATGTACAAAATTAATCAAATCATTATAAAACTGTGTTTCATCGAAGAGAAGTGGCGTATTTGCTTTAAAAACCTCTGGCACTTTATTTTTTCCCACTAATTCCATTTACTCTGCTCATATTGGACAGATGTAGTCGATTTTCTTTTTTTAATCCAACAATGCTCATTCCATGACTGGTATTAAGACTTTTATATTGGCTCGAACTGACACTTGAAGTTTTTTCTTTGCTGATGGACCGAAGTGGAGCAATTTATAGTTTATTGACTCCATTGAGATTGATACTTTTTAAGACACTATCATATTCTTCATCATTGTTGATACTTTGATAGGAAAGTTTTGGCTGAATTGGATTTTATTAATCTTAAACCATTTTAATTGAGCCATTAATTGAAATTTAATCTCTAATATTTTGTATGTATTTCTTTGCTTAGATCAATGAAAAACGCTATTTGGGATCTACTTTGGAAAGCTTTTCTATGAGAGTCGTGAGTGATTGAGGGTAAATATTTCTAATTTATTTTAAATCCGTTCTGAACTGTTTTTAATCAAAAGATAGACTGAAATCACTAGTAGATTGATTTGTGTAATAGCGCCGAGGCGAGTTGAAAACCATGGACTCCATTGCTATCATTCCAATTCCAAAAACATCCATTTTTTAAAAGCTAACATCAACCAATTACTGCGCCTTCTTTTTAAAAAAAGGCAGGCACTCTGGAGAAATGGGGAGAAACTTATGTATATCTCTAGAATCACTGCCGATCATGCGATAGTACACAAAATGTTTATGATCTAGATAAAAACAAATAATACTGGGTGTGAGATGATACAGATATACTTTTATATACCCTTCAGGAGATAGGAAAATATTTTTAGCCAAAAATATTCCGAAGTACAAACCAAGTTCTAGCTTAATGCATATCTACATTGCAAATACAGTGCCAGATCAATGAGACTATTTAGGACATACCACACTTATCCTGTGGTGAAACGTATATCATTAGTTTTTCTTTGATCGATGATTTGTTCCAAATTAATCGCATAATAATTGACATAGCTTTCGATGGAAATCTGTTTGATGCAGATATTTGATCCTACATTAAAAATGTATATACTTGTGCAAATGTTGACTGAATGTATTTTGGCAACATTTTTATGATCGATATGCGAGACTATACCTTTGGCCATTTGTGAGTACTATTGATATTTGGGGTTATCTGGGGCGAAGATACGCACGTATTTCATTACGATTTAGTACGGTTATGTTTTGAATCGGTATATTTTGAATCTGCCCAGCGCCAGCATTTAGTTGTTATTTTAACCGTCTTCTATCGGGATTAAACTGTTAAGCAGGTCGCATTAGTTGGAGAAGGAATTGTCAGTGGTGATCCAGTCTTAGGAGTTACCCATTTGAATATTCGTAAAATACTAACTGAATATAAATAGTAATTTAGTACATGTGAGGGAACAAAAACTATCATAATTAGGAAGGGATGTAAATTGTTATTTGTTGGTTATAAATTTATGGTAAATTTTGCAGCAATTTATGCTTAATATTGAACAAATAATGATCAGATATGCTATTTGATTTGTTGGGCTGCGCTGTCTGGATATACAATGCCTTCTGCGAGTTTATTGGAGGAAGGAATTGTCGGATTTGAGGCTACAATTTAAACCTATTCCACCATATTTGTTTGATCTCGAAGTAATCTGCCCAGTAGATACCTGAAAGCGTAGAAAAGTGTGGCTGCAGCTAGAACGAAGGGTAGCAGCATCCATCCTAAAAATATTAGTAAACTATTGGTAAACCAATATTTATACTTGACCACAACTGCTTCTTTAAATTACAAGCCGACAATTGGCACTTCAATAGGATTATAAAGTATAGTCAATATTTTAATGGCGTTGGGGATTTTCTTATCTGGACTGATTATTTAAATTTCAACTGATGCCTAAACGTTCACATATATTTTTTATGTATTGTTGGCTCCTATTATTTTTTTGATCTGGGAGTTCTAAATATTAATAGAAATACCTCTATTGTTATGATTGGGTTATCTTTGGAATAGCCTTCAATTGCTGGTTCTTCAATTGCGCAGCGACTGTATCTGAACAGACTGTCTTGATTGGCCGAGGCATAAGCCCAATAGTTAATCTTCTTTACAGCGATATCATTCTCTACATTGGTGTCAAGATAAGGGGGAGAAACTTTGATTTATATACCATTTTATTGTATTTGATAATGTACTTCATAATTGGTGGCATCGAGTCTATCATAAGGGTTGATATTCCCATAATTGTAATAGTTGATTAAATATTCGAGTTAGTTCGTTGGCACTTTATTTGAAATCTTTAGGAAATATGATCCGAATATGTCTTAGACGCTGAAGACATAGTGTCCTCCGTAATTAGGTCGTTTAAGTTCGACTGAGCTGGTCATTTTATCTAAAGTTGTATTCATATCTTTATAATCTTTAGATGCTAGAACATTTAGATCTCCTTTGCAGTTGAATATCTATACCACCATGTTGTTGTTGTCAGTCCAGAGTTGGAAAATACCTTACGAGTTGAAGAAATGGTTGCTGACTGGGCTGATGTGGGTTAGGGAATTTTTAAGCAGAAGCATGGTGATATCAACATCAACATTGGTGTTAATTGTAATATAGTAAGTGCCTTTAATGTTCTTTAGATTTGTGACATAGGTATTGTCTGCTTTGGTTGATTTGATAAATAAGTCGTTATATGCGACTAGCCCTCCACTTGCGAGTTCGCCAGTGAGGTTGAAAGTTAGGATGGCTTAATCTGAGCCTGCTTTTTCAATCACATCAGTCATTAGAGTCAGTGGTTTCGTGATGTCTTGACTGTTGATGAATTCAATAACAGTTGGCATAAGCTTGTAAATGCTGATGGTTGTTGGTAGTCCTTCGAAAATTCTTTAAGAATTATGAATTCTATCGACTTTGATATAGTATTCGGCTTATTCTATTACTTGAACTTTGATTTTGTATTCTGTTCGAAGAGAATGGAATTATACTTTTTAGCTTTATTTGTAATTCATGGCCTTGACAGAAAAAACTCTTTTTTTCGAAATTTCTTCATTGAAAACTTTAGTTCCATCAGGGGATGTGATCAGCACACTAATTGACCCAGAGATCATATTGAAAGTAATGTTGAAATCAGTTAGAGAATAGAATACATAACTTTCAGAACTGAGCTAAGTTCTAGGGAGAAGCCACTCTTTAAACATGTGGTTTACTGTGAGTGGCACTGCATCATGAATGCGAATAAAAACAATTTCTCCAACGAACATAGGATTGGCTAACAGATGAATATAGTAAAAGCATTCTGAACAGAAATTAGCTTAATCGCTGCTCGAAATAACAAAATCTCCATCTACTTTATCTATAATTGGAAAGCTTTTATAATCTGTAGCTAGAACTTCTGCGAGAGTGATGTTGTTTGATTTAATGGGCATTACATAGATATCTGCTGATCCTGCACTGATCATTTGTATTATTTTAAATGAAGCAGGATTTTGATGGTAGTAGAGAAAACCTAGACTTTGCCCATTTTACAGCTTAACATCATAAGGGTTTGAGAGACGGACGTTACGAACTGCTTGAGTGCTACTCGTATAGCTGATTTGATATGTACATTTTTAAATATCTCCTCGTACGAATATCTTTTATATTTTATCACTTTTCTTGAATTTTAAACTATTTCCCAGTTGTTTGCCATTGACTACAGTCCCATTTTTAAGAGCAGAAGTGATGGTGGCGCATACTGATGAGCCTTTGCCATCAGAATTCATGTTTCTAATTGAGACAATTGCATCTTCTGGATCAATAATATAGGTATATATTTATCCTTTTTCCACAAATCCTATTTTGGAATCACCCAATTCTAAAGTTGTTTCTTCTTGGCTTAATTAAATTTAATAGTAAATGCTTTAAAGCTCAACTCTTTATTATTATGCATTTATTGAATCGGCGTAAACTGATAGGATGAAGTAACAATCGAGATCTTTTGAACAGTATTTTTTAATGTACTATGAACCGATTGTTATTATCGATGTTCCGGATTTGCCCAGAGTTGTTGTGTACAGATTATCACGAAGATCGTCTTTCTTTAATCTATCAGCTTATTGTATATATTTGGGGTATATACTCTCATCGCTGGCATGTCGACTAAGGAACGCATCTTTGGTTACGAATTTACCAGCCAGGAAATAAGAAAATCTGAGAGATTTGGTTGTAAAGAATATTTAAATGGATTCGGTTGAATAGACACGATAATAATAATTTTTGGGATCTCCGTTTTCGATATTGGGAGTATTGATTTTTTAGGTAATTCCATCAAAAAGTGCGATTTCAGCATCTTCCTCTTCCATAATAAAGTTGAAGTAATTAGTCTTGTTTGCATCACTTGTAAATTAGATTCTAATTGGACAGGTGCTTACAAATCCTTCTCTTTTCAAACCCAGAGGACAGACGTTATTCATATCAGCCAAGGTAATATCATCGTGGGTTCCTTATATCTTTCTAAACTATCTATCTTTTATAAATAAGGTAGTCTTTATGTCCTTCCCCAAAAGCTGACTGTGGGTGAAAGAAGCCACGAATTTAATTGTCAATTCTCGATTGACTGAGAAAGAATAGCATTATTTATCTTATTTATGTAGGGTTACATATTGAGGTAAGTTGAGAACTCCGGCAGTGCAAGTTAAAGAATTGGTTTTATAACTGATGGCAAATTTAATTTATTTATTTGCTTATCCCTTCACCTCAATGCGGTAGTCAGTGTTTTCTTTGGTTTGAACTTAACATACTAAAGCATTATCAGTTTTTCCAATGCAGGGAAGTGCATTGCCTTTGAGGTCTAAAATTTTAAAAAAGGAGTGTCCTAGCAGCTAAGTAATACTCACAATTAAGGTGGTTGAAGAATTAGAGTTTATTTTAAAGTAAACAGCTTTTTCATTGGACTCCAGGAGATAGGTAAACACACTGTTGGGTTCCAAAATGAGTTATGTCTCTTTGCCTTGATTTTTCCTATGAACAACAACTCCCAAATTAATTTATGTGAACTGATAGGCATAAACTGAAATAAATACATCTTTTTTAATATCTTTTCCTCTCAAAACAATACTGGCTTTTTCTCCAGTTTCCTTAAATATATTTTCCTTTTTGCTATCGAGCGTGGGCATTTTCTAAACAGTCGATGCAATGAGTGCAGTATCTCCTGAGAAGGTAGTAATGAATATGTTGATTTAGTCTACATTTTAAATATTGGGCAGTGAAAATGCGAAATAAAGATAGCTATCCTTGTTGATATACTCTTTGACAATTCTACTTTATTTGAGATAGTTCAGATAGTATTTCCTTTAAGCAGTTATTGAAAAGGCAAAGTCTTAGACTGTATCGCTGACTGCTATTATTTGGAATGCGCATTCGTAATATAATTTATTGTTTTTTGACTAGATGTTCTAACAAAGGGAAATGTTATATTCCATGTCTATCGTTATCTTGTTGTCAGTTTTGATATGTTTGTTTTGTATCTCATCAGCATAGAACTCATTGGTCGTCAGTTCTTAAGGTGAGTTAATGAGGCATTACTACAAACTGAAATATGTGAAATTAAGATTGCTTTCAATCGTTCTACAACGTTTGAATAAAAATCTGCCTGAGCCTTGAGATATTTATACTTTAAAATTATAGTGTTTTATAATATCTGTTTAATTTGCATCCACTACGAATCTTTAGATCATTATGTAGTTTTAAACTGTGCTGTTGCTCAGTTGGTCGAAATAGGTAATTGATGGTTAAATGTACTAGGCGTAGTCTCGAATTAATTGGGTGTAGAAATAGTATTAAGCTGCTGATGATGATTTCACTTTGAAGTATATATTTTCCTTGAAGTTATATTTTGAACGGACTTAAGGGGATATAGAATAGCTTAAGGCTGATGATTGTTGGGGTAGTTATATTTTTTGGGTGAAATTTGAGTCAAAACCGATTGTAATACTTGGTTGGCCTGAGTAAATATCAAAAACTAGTTCAATTGATTTTTATTATAGCAAATTGGTGTATTCTTTTGTCCTTAAAGTATAGATTTTTTCTTATGATTTAGAAGCAAAGTCAAAATACGATCTGCCCAAAGTAATATCAAATTAATTTCCATTTAATTTCGTAATGCTGAAAGAAACTGATGTTCCTTTTTTTAGCTTTAAGTATATCTTGATCCAAGATCCAGGTGGAGATACGTCTTTTAAGAGAAATAAGGCTTTGCCACCAGCAAATAAGGACTATCCACGAGCTAAGTATTTCTCATCATTTGGAGTGGCCACGTCTTTGCCTCCATAATTAAGAAGTAAGTCGATTCCTTCCTCAACTTGTTCCACATTTTGTTAAATATTAGTCATAACAGCCATGACAGCCAATGCTGTATATTCTGAATCTTTGGGAATCTAAACCGAAATGGAAACAGTAAGTCCTTCTTCATTGACTGCATTGAGTTTAAGCTATTGATTTAAGTCAAGATTTAAAATCTTATCCAGATAGGTCTATAAGTTCAAGTTACAAAGAGTAGCACATTTGATTTATAAAATGAATTATCTGCTATTTTTCAGTTCAGCTGTTGGGATCATGCATACTCCTGCGAACTATGAGTGAGCTTTATAGCAGTTTAAAGAGTAGCCATTATCGCTAGTTATCATGAGATAGGGAACTTGGAAGGGGTCAGCGATAATGGGTTGTGCGTGTATATATAAATTATCTTTCAGTGCGGCGTCTGTTGGTACTTTGATTTTATAGATCAAAGGAGAAGAGGGTTGTAGTGAAATACGAGCGTTGGATGATAGAGACAAATCTAGTATTTCCTAACCATTTGTTAGAGCGAGGAGGGTGAAGATGATAAAAAGTATAAAGATCTGTTTCTTCATGGTTCAAATCTAAAATTATTATCTAAACGATAATAGAAAAAAGTAATGAAAATTGGATACAAATCTAGTTAATTACATGGGGAATACAGTTTTCGACTTGGAATATTTGCCTTGTTTGCTCATAAATAGAAAAACTGATAAAATGCTGCATATGTTTAAAAATACTATGATTCTGATTATACATTTAACCTTTCTAATTTTCCAGTTAATTCTAAAAATAAATTAATGAACATATTTAACTAATCCTCCATAATCAATTTATAAATGAAATTAAACATTCTTTTAATGATGCTGTTGACCTTTGCCACAGCAATTGACATTCAACGGCAAATTTAAAATTAGTACACTCTCAATAACATAATCTAACTGGTAAAAATGAATCGTGTGGATGAGTATGACCGTGATAGTACCAAAATGTGTGCAACTAGTACATGTTGTGTCTGTGGGGCATAGTTTCGCAACACAACATTTAGTGCTATTCATCTTTCATTGCATCATTCTACAGTTCCTGAATAAACTGAGCAATTACAGATTCTTTTTGATCAGGATGTGCCAGTATAAGAGAGATATTAATTTTGTCAGAATTATCTGTTTGATAGAAAGTTAACAATAAAACAGTTGTAATCGGTTTGTTTGATTATTAGCTATGGATTACATCGTTAGGTGGTGTGGATGTCGGTTCTGAAGTACGTGCTCTTTGTGGTATTCGGACTGTTTGCAATCGTGTATTATTCTGATATAGCAAAAGATAAAGATAATTGATGCTTTATGATTTTAATTCATGACAATAAATACTATGATGAAATGAAATATTTAGAAATGTGAGTTTGTGCCAAATATAATGCATTATGCCATAAAATGGTATAAAATGCATTTGGTATTCTATTGATTTTATAATTATTAGTCATCTCAACAACCAGATGGGAAAAAAAACTAAGTCCAAGCAAAGACTAGATACCTATTATCATTACGCTAAGCAACAGGGCTATCGCTCCAGAGCTGCCTACAAACTTATTCAACTCAACCGCAAATACAATTTCCTAAACACATCAACTGTACTCATCGATCTGTGTGCTGCACCTGGAGGATGGATGCAGGTAGCCAGCGAATGCATGCCCATGAACTCCACTATTGTAGGAGTAGATCTAGATCCCATTAAAAGAGTCCCTGGAACCAAAAGTTTCATAGGAGATATCACAACCCAGACATGTTATGATCAACTTCGTAAAGAAACTCATGGACAGAAATGTGATGTTGTTCTCAATGATGGTGCTCCTAATGTTGGAGCCAACTGGAGTAAAGACGCTTACTCTCAGAGTGAACTTGTGCTTGCTGCTTTAAAATTAGCTTGCTCTTTCTTAAGATAGGGAGGTTACTTTATCACAAAAGTATTCAGATCCACAGATTTCCAGTCATTGATGTGGGTGTTCAAAAAATTCTTTGAGAGAGTTGAGGCAACTAAACCTAAAGCATCTCGTTTTTCCTCAGCTTAAATTTTTGTTGTTTGTGCTGGTTATCGTGCTCCTAGTTTTATCGATTAAAAATTATTCGATGCCAAATTTGTATTTCAGGATACTGAGGCAGATCATTTTCATGAACAATTAGCTGGAGAAATAACAAGTATTGATAAGTTGCTTGAAGATAGAAGAAAGAGAGGTGGTTATGAAGACAATGCCCCTATGCATCTTTATAAATAAATTTCACTTTCAAACTTTATATAATCGGAGACTCCTCTGCTTGTGTTTGCAAAATATAATAAGATTACTGTGACTCCCGAGGAAAAAACAAAATATTTTACTCTTGTGAAGAATGTTCCAAGAGATCTTGACTCATTATTTGAAGATTTGAGAGTCATTGGTAAGAGATAAATAGGATCAATTCTAAAATGGCGCAGTAAAATCAACCATTTGTTTGTTCAATAAAAAATTACAAAATAAAAAAAGGAAGCCGAAACAAGCAAAATGTAAATTTAAGGACAAGAAAATTAAGAAGATTCGGAAGTACAACTTGAAAAAGAAGTATTACACTCTCGAAGAAGAGAAATTAAGCATTTAAAATAAAAGGAAGATAAAAGAAGTGAGTTAATGATCAAATCTCAAGTAGCAAATAAGCAACATCACGAGAGTTAAGATTAATTTGGAGAAAATGTTGAAGGTGTATTTGAAGGAGATATTGAGGAGCTTTAATATCAAGAAGAACCTGAAGAAGTCAAACCAAAAGATTAAAAGAAAAAAATGGCATCCTTCAGTCAAAAAGAGCTTTAGAAAAATTTAGAAGAAATATATGAAGCCAGAAAACAAGTTAAAAATGATAGGGAACAACAAATGAGAGAAGCTAGAGAGGCTAGAAAAGATAGAAGAAATGAACGTTTTTAGACAAAAGAAAGAAAATTGAAATGCAGAAAAATAGGTGCTGATCCTGAATTAATTGGCAAAACTTAGGGCTATGATGAAAACGAATAAGAATAAGAAGAAGTTGAACATGAATTTAAATAAATTACATTCAAAAACCCTTTAGCTGATATGGATGATGACGATCTTTATATTTCAGATAATGAAGAAGAGATCAACGAAGAGGCTGTAGACCCCAATGAAAAGATTGATGGTGAACTGTCCGACGATGATGCTTATGTTATCCCTAAGCCATTATCTGATATGTAGAAAAGAAGGCAACAATTGAAGAAAAATACTTTGAAAAAGTAAAAAAAATTAAAAAAGGACATTGTAGAGGGAGAGGATGTTGGAGATCAGATCTAAATTGTGAAGCACAAACATATGTAAGATTACAATATTGATGAGTTGGCTGAAACTCTTGCAATTGGTAAGAAAATGCTTAGAAATAGATCGAGAGATGATATTCTTGATTCTTCTTACAGTCGTTTCAATTTTGAAGATCATGATGATTTGCCCAAGTGGTTCTCTGAAGATGAGAAGAAACATAACTTCAAGAAAACACCAATTACTAAATAATAGTTTCAACAATAGAAGCAAAGACTTATTGCTATTAATGCAAGAGTTCCTAAGAAAATTTTGGAAGCTAAAGTTAGAAGAAAAATGAGAATCCAAAAAAAACTTAAAAAGACTCAGAAACAAGCTGAAGTTGTAATGAATCAAGATGGTGTGACTGAGTATAACAAACTACGTCAGATCAGTAAAATGTATGATAAATCAAAGCGTGAATTGAAGGACAACAAAAAATATATTGTCAGTTCTAAGAGTCGCACAGGTGCTGGTAAAGACAGTCGAAATGTAAAGCATGTGGATAGTCGTATGAAGAAAGATAAACGTTCATTGAAGGTAAAGAAGACTAGGCAAGTCAAGCGTACTCATAAGAGAAGAGGAAAATTCTGATTATTAGCTAACTTATTTAAACCTTGCTTTTAATTATAGATTTATTAATTATTTATCAAGAGCAATTGGGAAGGAAATTGGTCTTAGGTTATAATAATTAACAAAGATGAAAGAATTAGTTATTAATTACTACTTCTTTGCCTTATTACTAATTTTTGGGCCCATTGTAATATCCCAACAAGTTTCCTCAAATTATTTCACATCAGGTACTCTTCATTGTAGTTAGATCAGGTCACTCTTTGGCACGGTAATACGATTGTTCCCCATCAATCCATCGTACCCTCCTATCAATTTACTTACACTATTCAACAAGCCCCTTCTCAGATAAATAACATCCAAGCAGCCCTTACCGGCCTAAGTATTAGTAACGGCAACACTATTAATTTTTTAGTAAGCATTCTTTATGTTCCTTCTGCGAATGGAACCTTCATAATCGATTTCAATCCCATGAATACATCAATTTATTATTCTATATCTTTTTCATTGATTGCCTTGACTGCACTTCCTAATAACTTCATTCACTCTCATTTGTAAAGTAAGTCGTTTATTATTACTTAGATTTAAATATATTGAATCTTAATAATATTGCAAGACCGGTTGGGTCAAATAGTTAAAGCTTTACAATTACATCACCTTTACAGTTCACTCATCTTGCATTTGAAGTTCGAGTATTTATCAACTGCTTTCATGTGGTTTACGGATCTGGAGAAGTAGGGATATCTACAAATGGTCAAGGTGTTCCTACTTTAAATGCTTTTACATTTACTTTTGTGATTGGAGTGAATCCTGGTGTGGTTGTGAATGCTTGCTATGTTGTTGTGCTTATTGCTGATATTACACAACTTCATGCTCAGCGGCACATGTATTTTGTTGCTGACAATTTCCAAATTTCAGATAATTATTTTATAAACCCAAATATTGCTCTAAGCACTCATACATCATCAAATTTCGGCATTTCCCCTTTATTTGGTCCAATTTTCAGCCGTAACTGCACTATTGCCCTTTATAATATTCATTTTGTAGCTGATATATCAATAAAAACATTATTGTACGATTATAATTCAGCATTTGGTTTTATTAATGTTCAATCGATTGGAGGAGGTGGATTATTAGCCTATTATCAAACTTTCTGTGTTATAGACTGCACATAAACTGCTTTTTATTACTCTGTGACTAACAAATGTTAATTCTGTTCCAATTACATAACTTACTGTGAAACTTGCCTCAACGAAAATATATGCACAAATTGCGGAATTAACACATTCTTTGATCCACTCTATCGACTATGTCACTGTGTAATCGGCATCCGAGTTATAGGAGGATGTACAGACATCGTAGGATGCACTTCTATCAACCCTTCAAATAAATGTTTACACTGTTCAACAGGTTATACCCTATCTTCAAACAATAGATCATGCCTGTGTTCAACTGGTTACACGATGGTAACAGGAATATGTATAAATGTGTTGGGATGTATTGCAGCTGTAAATTTACATAATTCAACTCGTTGTTTGACATGTAATCAGTCTATGAACATGATGATGGATTTTAATAGATCTAATTGTGTTTGTAGGGATGGTTATAGTTTTAAAAATGGAATGTGTGTAACTATTTGTGGGAATGGGTTTTTGTTTTTGCAGGAGCAGTGTGATGATGGAAATAATCAGGATGGAGACGGGTGTTCTTCTCTTTGTGAGATTGAGACTCATTATGAGTGTGTCAATAGTAATTCTGGATCTTTATCGGTTTGTTCCTATAAAAGCGAAGATGCAACTATTTCTTTGATATAAGTATATCGAGATAATCAATAAAATGCTGGGTATTTCGTGTTCCAAATAGTGCCTGCTATCTTAAATTTCAACAAAATGGATTTTACCTCGGCTGTCACATTTGGCTGCGCTTCCAACTTTACACAGCCTGAAGTTTATTACAAGGATGGAATATTGAAAATTAAAATTATATTTCTTCAGGACATTTAAGATAAACTGGCTAATGTCACCATTAACTTCAATCAGACTATCTTCAAGCATTCGCCAATTTCTGACATTTTTATAATTAAATCAATGAACTCTCCTCTTCGTATTTTCAAAAAATTTCCATAATATGAATTTTTCAAATCTTTTTTCACTGGTATATCTTTTGTGGCTTTACTCCTCTTCTTTTTAGGCTCCTTGGCTCATAAAATGATTGGCATTGAGACTATTCACGTATTCCAGATGCTATTCTTTCTTTGCATATACTAAGTTTGCTATGCTGATTTATTTTTAAGTTCTGTTCAAACTCTCAGGTATACATCAAACTACTCTGATATATTTTTTGACTAGCTGAAAGGTATGGATGAAAGTGGAATATACTAAAGTTTGCGATTTGCCTTTACTTTTATTCAAAATTACTATGTTGTAGGAAGTGCCTAACTTATAGTGTTCATTTTGCTACTCACCAACTTCATCTACTATAAGTTGAAATCTGATAAATAGGCAAGTTAGACGACTTAATAATAGATTAAACAGATGAACAGGTCATACAAAATCAGAAGGGACATTATGACTTCAGTTCTAATGGTGCCTTTGGTTCTTGGATACTTCTATCAATGTTTATTTGGAGTGTAGGCTCAAAATTTTAGAAAATTGAGTAATAAATAGCATTTTGTTTACATTGTAAATTCTCTGTTGTTAGTAGGCTTTGTTTTTCTGTCTGCATTCTATTTGATCAACTAAATTGTTGCTAATTTAAAGAACTCTGGTCTAAACAAACATTATTAAATAAAATAGAGATACATTTTAATATACATTTTCAATTTTTTAGTGAACCTTATGATTCTAAATATTTCCTAGTTCATACAATGGGATATCATTATTTTGCTAGTTTGGAATATTCTTTATTTCGCAGTGCTGATTATCTACAAACCCTATGTTCATAACTTACACAATTTCAGTATTGCCTTCAATAACTTTGTTGTTATTTACTGGATGGGTGTGCTTCTTTACCAAGATTTATCTAAAAATGGATTAAGTGAGGATCAAAAATTTATTGTGCTAACCATTTTGCAATCATTATTAGCGATTGTTTGTCTATTGTCGTTGGTCAGAATTTTATTGTAGATTGTTGAGAATGGTACTCAAGTACATAAGATTAACTAGTATTATGATGAGATTGATTTAAATTATAGAAGAATTTTTAAAAGATCAAGAGAAGTGAGAAGGAAACAGCGGAAATAATTAAATAACGATCTGTAAAATATCAACAGGTATCGATTGAAAGCTCAGGAAGATATTTAGAAAAGACAAGAAGAAAACAAAATCAATTGCGAACGAGTTGGGAAAAATTTAAGTATACTTTTCCCAAAGAGACACCTTCGACATGGCTTAAAACAAAACAAATCAAAATAATTAATTTAATAGGATAACCAACAGCATTTAGAGAGCTACAAAACTAAGAAAGATTAGTAAATATAAAAGCTTAAATTGAAATTGAGAGAAGATCTGGTGAGATACCGACAAAAACTACTTTCAAACGATTGAAAAAAAATGATTTTATTGTAATTTACTTTAAAGTTTTTAATAGATAAGAGAAGTAAGACAATAGATGACAATTAATCAATCAAATGTAGTAAAGATATTTGTGCATACCGGTCTCTTCGCTATCCTTGTTTATGTATTGCCCAATGAACATTCCCAATTTTTTTGCGTATTGTAGCATTCCTGGTACCTTGATTGCTCCTGTCCAGTTCATGTAGTTGAAACATTGAGTGAATAACAGTTATTAAATTACTCCTTATTCTATCAAAGAATCACTGTAAACTACCTTATAGTAGGTTGGACGGACTGTTCCTCTATTGCAGTGTTGGGCAATCAGATAAAATTAAAAGTTATTTCCTACTGCTTCGCTGTTGACGAGTGTCCCTGAACCTGGGTTTGAAACTTAACCATTTCGGTCATTAAAGAATTTAATGCTGGCTTGCTTATCGACAATGATGTAAACGAGTTTAATTGGAGTATAGGATATCGAGACTGCTCTAAATATTTCCTTGATTTCAGTAACATCTGCTTGAACTGAAAGAGTTAAATCATATTTGCCGCTTCCATTTTTGAGGATGATGACATCAGTTGGTGGAGTTTGATTTGCCATAATGTATTAGTTCAAGCATTCAAAGATTATCTCCTTCATTTTGATGTGATTGTCATGTTTATTCTGAAGGAAATAACTTGAATAGAAGGAAGAAAATTATTTATTTGTGTTTGAGCAGAATGAAACTACTGTTTTATTTTTGTTCTAGTTGTCACCATAGCTTTAAATTCCTATTATTAGCACTCCTGTATGAAGAATTTTAGTGGGGACACGAGGAACCCAAAGTTTGTTTCCAACCTTGGCAGCAATTTGCAATAGAATTTTGGTGACAATGCTTTGAGCTCCTTTCTTTTGAAGAGTTGTCGTTACACATACTTGACTATTCTTAGCAATGTCAACTTTAAGCATGAATCTTTTGAGATTTTTGTACTCCTTTTTGAAGTATGGCGGAATGATGAACCAAAAAATGTTGGCCGAACCATTTTAACATTATCTTCTAACTGTTGATTCGATTGTATTCATTGACTGTTTGGTGTCTGAATAATTGATTGGATAAGGGATGAGCTTGTGCTGTAAGTTTAAGCTTCTACTTGTTGATTCAAAAATTGTTCTGGTTGGGCTCCAATCAAATTCGCTTGGATAGATGACAGCAACTTTGAGACTGATGTCAGGTGAATAGAGAGGTTTGTTGAAGAGCATGAAGTTGGCCACCTTGTTTCTTTCAATTTTATCTTTATCACCAAGTTGTAGTTCTGGAGAATTTAATATTTTTCCATTAATTACAGTAGGATTTTTATTGAATTATATACCCAATTTTTCGGCAACTAGATCAGGTCCAAAGTTTTAAAGTGCAGAATTATTGAATTTTTGAAATAGCCCCTAAATTTATCCTAATTTTTGCTAAGGCTGAACAATAGTTGTTTCACTGATTTCTCTTCTTTTCCTCTCATCAAAATTATCAGGAAGTCCACTCATCAAAAGTAGTTCTGGAATCAAAACAATTATTTCTTAAGGCTTATCAGTTGATTTTTTCTTTTTATCTGACTTAACTTGAACCAGAGGCTGTCTTTTGCTTTAAATGCTGATATTGTATACGTCTTTGTAGTATTCAATGATATTTATGTCCTTTTTACCATCATTAAATTTATAAGACTCAAGGCAAATATCAAAAAGAACGTTGCTAATTTCATAATACTTGTTTTTGCCATAATTGGCCATGACTTGTTTGCCGATCAATTATTCTAAAACAACTGCTCTTTTTTATTGTTTGGAAAGAGCACTGTTGATTTTATAGACTTGATTAATTACATCAAGAACTGAGTCTTTTCTTACAATTTTTACAGCTGAATCGACTTTGAAGTATAAACCAGTTTATAAAAGTGAAAAACTGCTAGAATAACCTTTAAAAATAGTTACTTGGGCTCCATTAAGATTAACTTTAGTTTTTGAATCAAAGTATTTCTTGCTTCTTCCGATTTCAGTGTAGTCCAGCAGATGAAAGAAATTTTTTATCATATTGTTAAGGAAAGAATATACAATACCAGATTTTTGTTTTTCAGGAGAGTAAATATCAGAAAGAATTACTTGCTTCACTACTTTAAGGAAGACTTGATAAGCTGTTGATTAGTGCTCCAATCTCAAATTCAATTCATCACCTTTTGGAAGTTGCTGTAATTTGGTGGCAAATAAAGTTCTTCCAGAAATAACATAGGGGCCAATCAGTCTTTAGATGATGTTGCGGTTTATCATCAGCATTGATCTAAGCTTTTTTCCATTTTATCTTGGTATTTATGGGAGAGTTCTTAGAGTGTAGATATATATGTTTGCATCTTCTTTGAAGTTGACTTTGAAGAGGTTTGTTGCAAGCTGTGTCTTGGTGCATCTGTCGAGGTGAGGACCTTTGACTCTTTCAGGAAGTTGTTCGATAGAGTTAAAACTCATGATTTTGATTATAGAGTTTGGCTCTTGGATTTAAGGGAATTTCCAATTTGCTTGTTTATTGACTTTGACTTCAAAGTAATTGGGTAAAATCGATTTTGATAAAGTTTATAATAATAAGATAGTAAAGTATAAATGCAATTGACCCAAAATTAACTTCAATGCTAACCTTAAAAAATAAATGATATTTTATAATCATCATCTTCTAATTTTCCTATTAATTAACATCAAATGCTTTCTTCATGAGTTTACAAGGACAAAGAGCAAGCATTGAATACATGAACTTTTCAAAAATAAATTATGTGCAAATCATTTATCTGAGCTCAAATGTAATACAGAGTATTTGTGATTTCCTGAGCTTGTGAATCTTGGTTGATGTACTGTCCTACAAAGCTTGCCAACTTCTTCGCATATTGCAATGTTCCTGGTACTCTTACAGGTCCCATCCAATTAGCATAATTGAAGCATTCATTGAAAATTAGTTCCTGTAAAACTCCCTCTTCCATATTTGATGTCGTATATATGACTTTGTAATAAGTTGGTTTGGCTGTTCCTCTGTTGCAGTTTTGGGCCACCATGTAGAAATCATAGTACTAACTTACCACACCGGAGTTAATCAAAGAACCAAAAAATGGATTGACAGTTTAGCCATTTTTTTACAGATAAAACTGTTGTTTTGAATTTTTATCGACAACGATGTAAGTCAATTTCGGTGCAGGGTTGGTTCCAGCAAACAACTGAAGCTGATCTTAAACATCTTTAACCTCAGCTCTTAACATGACTCCTATATCATTATTACATGTTCCATTCTTGAGTATGATAACTTCTCCTGGCAATCTTTTAGTCTCCGTAAAATATTTATTCATACAATCAATGATAACTGGTTTCAATTTGATGGCATTATCGCTTTCTTGAATACAATAGTTGGAGTTGAAAGATGATAGTTATTGATCAACAGTTGAGCAGTATGCTACCACAGTCATTCCTTTTCTTGCAGAATCTTTATAATTTTATATGCTGATCATCAGTACTCCATAGTTTTTTAGCTATTTTGATAGTTTTGGAACCCAGAGTTTATTACCTATCTTAGCCGCCATCTGAAGCAGTATCTTTGTGAAAATAGAGTTGAAATTTTTCTTTGCTAGTGTTGATGTGAGACTGAATTGTGTTGGTTTTTGATAAGGTCCATTAAGAGTTATTTTTTTGATGGTTTTATACAATTGTTTAGAATTGGCTGGAAGTATGAACCAATAAATGTTGCAATTATGTCTTTCTTTCATTAGTAAAGAAGTGATATTTGTTTATATTTTTCTTGTATCGTTGAAATTGAAAGAGCAGCATTTTAGGAAATATCTAATTGCAATATTTCTGCAGGTAGAATTCATGATATTTTTGATACTGTTTGACTCAAAATCTTCAGTTGCGATGAGGCATATTTTTAGTTCAATTGATGTATCAAACAGAGGTTTATTGTAAAGAATGAACCCTCCTACTTTACTTTCCTAGATATTCTATTTACCACCTAGTTGAAGGATTGGGTTGTTCAACTTCTTGGCTTCAATTTTGCAGAGATTTGTTGATATTTTAATGCCTAGTTTTTCAGCAACTGAGCTTATATTACAACTGGCTTGTCCATTATTTAGATTCGACATTAAATTTTAAAGCTATTTTTGTTTGTTGTTTGGAGGTATTATGGTTTTTTAACTCACTTATCTCCTCTTGCGTTCATCAAAATTTGCAGGTAAACCACTCATGAGTAACAATTATGGTACAATAATAATATTTTCTTTCTTCTTTTTTTCCTTTCCGGTTGAAGCCTTTAGAAGTGGCTGTTTCAAATTTTTGATTGTAATTTGATAATTATTTAGGTAATACTGTATTAAATTGGTGGAAACTCCATTGAGCTAGAAGATATAATTTTCCAAATTGACATCGAATATAACCTCTTCTATGAGATAGCAAATATTTTTTCCATAATTAGCCATCACCATTTTATTTATTAGTTCGTCTTAAATCAGCATTCTCTTTTAGGATTTGCTTAGCTCATTGTTTGTGGAGTATATTTTGTTTATTAGCTCGAGCACTGATTCTGTACGAATTATTTTAGTAATTGGGTTTATTTGAAGGAAAAGACCCTTTTAGAGAAGATTAAAACGAGTAGAATATCCTGAAAAAAGCATGACTCCAGCATTTCTTAAAACCATTCTTTTGCTTGGATCAAAGTAATTTCGAGTTTTTCCCATCTATGTAAAGTCCAGCTAAGCCATAAAATTCTTGATTAGATTGTTCAAGAAAAGATAGACTGGTCCACTCAATGTTTTGTCTTGACTGGAGATGTTCTTCAAATCAATAGATCTCACTTTTTTTACTGTCATTTAGTAAGTGGGATTAGAACCAATTTAGAAAGACACTTCATCTGTATTTAGTTTATTGCTGGTTGTAAACAAAGTCTTGCCTGAAGAAACAAAGGGACCAATAACTGCTTCAATCTATCTGCGGGAATTTTTGAGAATATTCTTCAGCAATGAATTGTTTTTAGCATATACTTAAGGTTTGAGTCTAAAAGCGATAATGCTGACCATCTGTTATGACTCCAGCTGAACCTTAAAGAGATTGCTGGTGAGAGAGATGCTGCTGCACCTATTTAGGTGAGAGCCTCGCTTACGAGAGGGAAGGCTGATGATGGAGAAGTTGGACTACATCTTAATTAATGATAAAAGCGATAGCCGGTAGCATTTATAGTGAGGTACCAATTTTTGAGGGCGATATAGTATAGAGATTGGGGATATAAACACAGTATTAAATTGTATAATTATTAGATAAGTAAAATAAAGAATTAGGTCCAAGCAAAAGAAACACATTGAAGATGTGAGATATGATTAGATGATGATAGAGTATGATATCCTCATAATTTTAATCTAATTTATTTGTTTAATGTTTGGGACTTGCTTACAATTTATAGGGAGCATGCATTTGTGATTACCAGCAATGAATAATAAATCCAAAAGTCAAGACAACTATACTAAGTTGATGTTGGTAAATAGTTAGACATATTTGAGGATGATAATTTCAACTGACCTATTTGGTTTATCAAAAGTATAAAATATCACAGTTCTCTTTGCAAAATCTAAAACATTTTTCTCTTTATTCTCGAATTCATTAAAAAGTTTAAAAGCTAGTTTTGAGCATTATTTTAATTATTACTTTCGAAAGTATGCGTAAATCCTCTGAGAGTGCTGCTCATATTTTTATTTAAATCTTTTACCTTTTTTAAATAGCTATCATTTGTTTTTGTTGTTTCATCAATTAGATTTCCACTGTTGAAGAACGGTTTTAGCTTCGTAATATTTTATTTATCTTATCTTGTTCGTTCTCTCATATGTTCATTCTCCTTCATTTTGATGGTGTTATATATTTGATTTATTTTCCTAAAATCAGCCCCAGTTTTAGCAAATGCTTTCTGTTTGATTTGAGGTGATCTTTCTTTTGTTTGTGTTACGAATGATGTTCCATTATACTCTTCCATAGACGAATACTTTTCTTTAAGTTTATCGAGTTGTTCTTGAAAATCTTTGATTTTATTTTACAGATTTTGAACATCAAATAAATTTTCTTTATGTTCGTTAGTGAGTCTTTTTTGTTCTTCTTGCATAGACTTGTAGGACTAGTTACATTACCTCCATCGACTTTCGAGCATTTGTCTTTCTTTTTCTTTTTATCTTCTGCGATCAGTGATGAGCCTATCTATGTTTTACTGGCTAACCTCTCGTTTATAGATGACTAATTCTTTTTTGAGTTATTTGGTTCTTTTGAGTAGTTCCTCTACTAAATTATTTTCTTTTTTCTCATAGTTGCAGGTGAGTATAGCTTAATACTGCGCAATAATCTATTCAACTGAGAGTTTATTTGGTTCGTTTGCTGGATCATGTCTAGAATTATTCATAATTTATTCTTCTATCGCTTTATAAAGCATACCCAGGTACTATAATTAGCACACTACTTCATTAATTCAAATAAATAACAATTTTAACAATTTCATCATCTCATACTCCAGTTTAGACCTTCGCAGGGCCATCAGCTATTATATGACTGTCTTTGCCACATAAATTAATTTCTCCTAGAACTTTTTGGAAAGGTCCGGTTGATCGCATGTAGGTAAACCATCTTGTGAGATTTGGCAATTTCTTTCTAATATCTTAGTTGATCACAGATCTTTATAATAATTTGTGTACTTGAAAGCAGTTTAGAGGTGAGTAGTTAGGCTAATGTCGACAGCTGAGATTGAATTGCCAACCAAAAATGTTCTGGTTTTCAGATGATTATTGATGATTTATAATACTTTCAACAGTTCTTTTGTTGAGTATTAATATTTTTCTTTATTTTCTGGTTTTTCTTTTGATATTTGTTCGTATATTTCTTTGAGGAGTGGATGAAGTTCAAGGTTGAAATGTTAAAACCATTCATGAACTCTAAGTTTCTCTTCCTCATTTGTGCCAACTAACTGATCTCTAAGCAAGTATAGCAAGATTGTATTGGGCTGGTTGAGAGTGCCAAATGACGTTAGCAAGATGAGAGGGTCATACTTTTTGTTGATTTCTTGAGGGTTAAGATTAAGATTGAGGAAGTGAGCAGCTACGAGAGTTTGTTGGTAGTTAGGATCGTTGAGTTTGGTGTAGTAAAGAGTATCAGCCATTGGTTATTATTAATAAATATGCAAAATTGTTTTCTTTTATATCTTAAAAACTGGTCAAAGGCTTATGTTCATAAAAATAAGACTATGAAAAGAGCCAAGGAATTGAAAATGCACGTACTGAGCATAATTGAAATTAATTGATATTTTGATGATAAACATCGAGATGAGGAACCTTCAATTTATATTTTAATATTTATCATAGTATGCTCATCAAATACCTAAACAAACTAACATCTCCAGTATTAAGCAGATACTCTTTCGCAACCGGAGCAACACTTGATAGAGTCAATTACTACAACATTCTCTAAGTTGAAAGTGGAGCTACCGAACAGGAAATCAGAAAAGCTTATGCTGAGTTGACATCAGGACTTCGGCCAGAATTCGATTCTTCTTAATTCAAAAAATTGAATGAGGCTTTCGTCATTTTGATTGATAATAAAACTAGAGATGCTTATGACTCACTGCTGAGTGTTAGAAAAAGTTTTTATCTTAGCCCTGAGGATGAACAAGTCCCAATGACTAAGTCATATCTTTCAAAAAGAAAAGAAAATAAGTATTGTCCCTTTTATGCAGACTTGAAGAGCTCAAAAAAAAGATTAACATTGATCAGTTCGGTAGATATAAGGGAGGACTTCCCCAAAAAAATGGTGAAATTAGAGGTAAATCTAGAAATGAGATCGGAGTCATGCATCGACCAAGAGAAATTTAGGAAGCTCTCGATCCTTTCCCTGAGTTTCACAACGTTACTTCCGAAAAAGCAGAATCATTTAAAAATTTCCATCAGGATGAAAGAGAGGCTAGACAAATGAAATGGCCTTGGTTTTCCTTCGAAGTCGACTATGACTATTTCACTTTCCGCACATTTAGAAAGAAATATTGGCCAAAAATTCAGCTTGCAATTATTTTCTTCTACGTTTTACCAACCCTCTTCTTTTTCGTAGAGGGCTTGATTAAGAAGCTAGAAACTAAAGGTACGTTTACTGACATACAGAACTGATAGCCAAAGCTGCAGCAAAGGCATAGGCATCCAGTAAGTCTGAGGTTGTAGTTTCCGCCCAAACAGAAAAGCATGATTGAGAATATGATCAAATTCAAAATTTAAAGAGTGATTGATGGGAATGCTATAAAGCAAAGTTATGACCTTTGAGTTTGTGATGGAATATTTGATTGAGGGGTGTGGTATGGGTATGGTGGTTCGTATGTGCATTGAGGACGCGGCTGTTTATTTATATTTTATTAAGATATTATCAATGCCAGGTGAATAACAAAATACGTTAAAGTGGGGCGACATTATTCGTATACACGGAGTCAACCTCACCAAAGAAAAGCAATCATAGTCTATGGGTCTAATTATATCGAAGGGGTAACAATTCTTTAATGCAGATTCACTGATACGAACATCTATTATCAAAAATATGAGATCATCTCTGAGGACAAAGTCAACAATAAAGAGGCTGAGGGTTTTGAAACTGTCAATTTTTACAGGGAATCGCTTTATCAGGTCATGCCTCATAGCAATTTCGATATTCATGATGAACTCAGTGATCCCAACATCTCGTAACTTGCATATTATTTAGTCCTCAACATCGTGAAGGTCTCAAGAACAAAGCAAAAGGATAAATCGAGAGTTTGAACAACAATCTCAATCTCAAAAAGGGACAAAACGTACCTTATGGAGCCGAAGCAATCTTCAGACATGTGGAGTCTGATTCTTACTTGAGAGGTCTACTAAAAGCAGCGGATACAGGAGATGGTGCTTTCACAATTGAAGTTTCGCCTTTACCTTCTTCTCAGATTATTTGGAAAATCGACTCTCATCGAAGTTATCAGCATGATGGAGATCCGATCTATTTTGACGATGAGTTACTGATTTATCATGTGAGTACAGACTGCTTCATGAACTTCGCTTAAAATAATAAGCCTATCTACTTAGACACTAAATTCCCTTTAGAAGTAATGCCTTAAAACCATAAAGGATGGGAGTATGTCCACAGTCGCCCTCAGATTAAAACTCCAAATAAGGATCGTATTTCAATAATAAATGAAAACAAGAGCAAGTGTCTATGGAAATTTATTGAACACTGCACCTACGATCAATATGTCAATCGTGATAAAATAAAATCTCATGATATTGTGTTCTTTGAGCACACTAAAAATAAAGGTTGCATTTCATCTTCACTTAATCAGGATCTTTTCTACCTCAAGGAAACTGTTGATCAAAAACAGAGTTATGAAAGCTTTTGGGAGCTTATTCCCAAGGAAGTCAATGAACTTGGACCTGAAACTTCTAACGACTTTTATGCAAGAAATATTGTTACTGGTAAGTATCTTTCTTACAATGGTTATCGTGTCAGGATTACATCCAAATAAGTGATTGAAGGAGGAGGATTTTTGAGTAAAGGATTAATTAACTTGCTCTGCAGTGATGATGACAAAATGCTTGATAGAGGATCTCTTATTCCAAAAGATTTGAACAAGCCTGAAATTATTAAATTTTCTGAAAATTTGTATGATTTGTTCTAGCTGATTGAAGTGCAAGAATTGACAGAGGATAGTTTCTTGATCGTTAAGGTTGAATAATAAACTATGATGAACATTCAGTTTGTTATATCTTCTCATGAACATTTGGTAAAGTTTTTGGATCGCTTCAATAGTCATATGATAAAGGAAACTATGGCTCGCAAACTCAAGCCAAACAGCAAAGAACTTATTATTATATATGAGTTTCAATTATTGATGCTATAAGAACTTTAAAATATTCGTACTATCCTTGAGATGCTAGCTGGTAAAATTTATGGTACAAGTTATGATGAAATTGTATCTTCAGGTAACACACCTAATCCTATGATTCAAAAGATATTGGTTGAAACTGGAACGACTGAATTACTTATTGAAATTATTTATCAATTGTTTGTTCCTTTTGTATTCATTGAGTAAAATCCTGAAGCTTCTCCTGATAGAGCTCAAAGAGTTCGTTTGACTTAAATATTTGAAAGAGTTTACAAACTATTAGAAAAGATTGTGGTTGGAAATTAAAAAAATAAATTTTATCTGTCGAGATGGGTTGATCTCTTCCTTTCTCACTCTAACGCTATCAACAGAGAGTATATTCAATAATGTTTGGTAGGAATTCTTCAAAATAATCCCAAGGCTATTGAAGCAACTATTACTGAGGCAAAAATATCAGATTTGATCAAATGTTTTTATGCTGAAGCAGACAAGAATCGTTCTGGATAGCTGACGACTAAATACTTGAGATTGTTTTCAACTTTCATTAAATGTGAAGATCGTGTTTTAAAGCAAAATCAAACAATCATTCTTGACAATTTCTTCAAGGACAAAGATAATAAATATTGTTATCGCTTCAATATTAGGCCAAAAGAAGATGAAGTTTAAATACCCAATGATCCTTTTAGCAAAATCAGAACTAAAAGAGTAGATATCTCTTTGGACAAGCAGGACTTCAGCACTATTCCTAAATATTTCAAAGACTGGGGACCAAAGTGGAACTATTTCCTATACTTTGTCAACTTGTTGGCTGATGTTTGTATGGATAAAAATAACAATGCTATTGAAAATGTTTCAGCCTTAGTATCTCTTCAAACTGTGACTATTATTCTCTTTGATCCTGACATTCATAAGCTGAATCAATAAATTAGAGAGGCCAATGAAACTCACCTTAAAGAAAAGGGAGTATTGAAATATCCTATTGCCAATGTTCATGAGCCATTTGTGAGAATTGCTCACTATGTTTACATTTACAACACTAAGTTTACTCAAATTAAGACTATTAAAAATATTAGTAGATGGTATCGCCATCAAGGAGAAGAGAAGGGAGTAATTCGAAGATAAGATATCAATAGAACAAAAAGAGCTTTTGAAGGTGAAAAAGAATAAGAATAGAAATTCTATTTGAATAGTATTCTCAAGTATATCGAATCTTTCATTGAAGAATGCAATCAATAAAATGCAAATTTAGATATTCTTCACACTGTTCTTTTGTTATTCAAAGAAACAGTTCTATTAGGACTGTGGGAAAGCATATCTCAGTTTAGAAAACTTATTCCACTTTTGATTATGCGCATTACTAAGATTGAAAATAGTAAGATCTTCTACATTACTGGAGAAATAAAAAAATCTAAGACTCCTGTTTAAATTGTCAACTTGAATAAAGACGGACTAAGCTTTAATAGACCATAAATTGGACTCAACATCAATTGCAAAATTAAAGCTACTTAAATATTTAAATACATAAATGAGCTCGAAATCGATATTAGGCTTCGTTACATGATGAACTTTTTCAAAGGACTTTATGAAGCAACATAAAGTTTTGAAGACTACAACAAGCAATAAAACTAAATTGAATTAGAAGATGAAAGCATCAAAGCTAGAAATCAAACTGCAAGAGGAGAATTCCTTAAATCAGAATATGCAACCATTCTAGGTTAAGTCAAAAAGATAAGTGAGGATCAAGATATTATGCTCAAAGAAAACATTTGGTGCAATAAATTTAAAGAACTAACTCCTTTCGAATACAATGGGCCTGTAGAAGACATGAGCAAGGATCGATATCTCTTCCAAGGAGATAGACAGGCTATGAATCCTTAAAATAATTTTGATTCAATGGTCCTCGCACTATTCTAATTGCCCGTCTACAAGAATGATAAATTGTTGAGCTCAGCTTTAAGAATGTTGAGACTTATTTTCGAACAGAGAAAAGATTTGATTGACCAGTTCAAGGGAATTTTAGTTTGTGGAAAAGGAAATTTGCTTGAAGTTTATATGACTTTGAAATACATGCGTGAAAAATTTGAAATGTTAACAAATCAAAATATTCTTAAGGTTACAAAAGCAAGAGATGAAGCTTTTTCATACTATATCGAAAAGCCATATGATTCAATGTAAAAAACAAATGCTAAGCGATCAGGAATACTCCAAGATTTATTTTTCCTTTCTAGAACTCTCAAGTAGGATATCAATCTAAAAAATATTGAGTCTTTAATGTTTGTTTAAGAATCAATGTTCAATAAAAACATTGTTTTCAATTATCTCAACTAAAAGGAACGAAATAACAAGTTGTTCCAAGCTGTGAACATTGCTGAGGGAATATATTTACCTCTTATGAGCTACATCAAACTTGTCGGTGATAATCCAGTCTCTGATATTCATCGAAAGATACTCTTCGCTATTTATCAATATTTGGCTTTACTTTGCTTTAACAATCTTTAGGCCAAGCAGAAACTTATGGTTTACGTACCTATTATTCTTCCTCACTTGAAACGTAGAGTTGGAGCATCTAATTTCCTTTATCATGTGTCTCTTAACAATAAAATGCTTATTAGCAATAATCGATTGGTTAAGCAAATTATTAATGGAGCACTTGAAGCTTGTGTGGAGCTTGATCGTGAGGAAATGATAATGAATCCAAACATTTTAAAGGATTAACGTGAAGCTGTTGTTCACAATAATTTTGAAAAGAGTCAGATTCTCTTTGCACTGAGAGGCATTCTTCTATTAAATGATTAAGGTTTCCGTATCAATCAGGACAATTTAATGAATCGCTTCCAAGATAATAAATTCAAAAAACTTATCTACAAAAATAAAGTTGAATTCACAAGTAAAAAAGATAATTTTGCTCTTAGTCCTTAAGAAAGTTATGTCGCATGTTTCTTTGAACTGTTTTCAGTCATCGTATAGAGCAAAAATTTCATAAACATCGGAAAATTATAGAATATTCATCCTTATACATACTGCCTTGATTGTTTGAAGAACACCAATCGGTGGCAGATTCGCAGGTCAATTCGTGCCTACATAAATCGTCTTTATTATGTCAATAAGGACCGTGATGTCTTCCTGTTTGAAGAATTCATTCGTAAGTAATTCAAAATTATAAATGATGAGCTTGAAGATTTAATTTACTTGCATCGTAATAAATTAATTAACGATGAGATTGCTATTCCCAATGGAATTAGATTCAAATATGCTCAAAGTGAAATCTTTTAGATGATTCTAGAAATATTCATTACCATTGAAGAGATGCTTTTGAAACCTGAGTTCATCAAGGTTTTGAAGAGAGAAATCTCAAAGGAAGAGAAAAAATCAGAAAATCAACGTGAAATTCATGATCAATTCATCAAGCTCCTCCATCACATAGGTTGTCTCAACATTCTTTACCCAACTAAGAGTATCATTTCAGCTTTCATTAAATAAATTTACACTCATATCGAGGGAGTCATGCTCAATTTCAGCGACACCTATCTTTAAAAGCAAACCAGTCAATAGGGTGATGCTGTGGCTGAAGAGGCTGATGATCTCGGAAATGATCCTGACAAAAAAAACTATATTTATGATCACTCTAAAAGTTTCTTCAGAAATCTTGCCTGTATGATAAGAGATATAAAGGCTAAGGATAAAAAAGAGGAATTAAAACAAAAAATGGCAAAAAGACAAAACAAATAAGGCTCTCCTGACTAGCTTAAAAAATTGTATATTGATATCCTCTTCCAATGTCAAGGTTAAAATTTAAAGCCTATTGTTTCCAAAAAGTTTAGGGAAGTATCTTCATCACTTTACAAGCCTCATATTCAAACTGCTAACTCCAGAATATTCAAGGTTATTGCCAAGCCCACTTTGACTGAAAATGAATAAAATATTGAATTGAACAGAAGATTGTCTATTGTGAAGGAAATCATTGATGATTCTCCAGTTTTTAGAAAATTACGTGAGGATGAGTTTTTTAAGTTGGTTACTACTCTAACAAAAATTGACAGTACCAGTAGAAGTTACTATGAAAAAATGTGGTTGCAAGTTGAATAGAAAAAATCGATCCCAGTAGTTTCTCTACGAGAAATATTTACTAAATCTTTCAAGCTGATAATGGATAATCATGAAACTATTGAAGATGAAGAAAAAATATTTATTATCAGGATTGCTAGATGTTATATCACTGAGGCTGTCGAGGGCAATCAAACCTATAAACTTTCAGTTGATAAATGGAATGCAGATTATTACAGTGGTGAAGAAGAACTTCCACCTGGAGAGACTGAGAGTGAGCTTGTAAAACGTCAAAACCTTATTGAGGAGTGCGGAGGATCTGAATTTATAAGATCAATCTTCAAATATAATGCAAATAATCTCGATACTAAGAGATAACTTCTCAATGAAACTCTATTGCTGGGTATCGCTTATCTTTTCAATGGTAACACTAAGTGTCAAGAATCATTGTTGAAAGTATTACTTGCTGATCCTGAGAATCTCATGCTTATCAGCATCAAAAGACTTATCACTAATATCGGTAATCTTCTTATTGAAATCCGTAAGACGAAGGAAGCTGGGAAATTGAGAAAGTTTGCTTATAGTATTGTGGATACATTTGATTACTTTGATGTGAAGGGAAATATAATTTTGAAGGAGTTCGGAAATTCAGGATTTGATAAGTTCTAGGCTCGAACTGAAAAAAATTATGAGTTAGCATTGTGCAGAATATTCCGTTTCTTGCAGCTATTTTGTGAAAACGGTAATGTAGATATGAAAAATTTCTTATTAGCTCAAACAAATGATAAAGAACGTAAACAGCGCAAAACAACTTCCATTAATTTTATTGAAACAACTACTCTTTTGCTAAGAAAGCTGTTTAAAATAATGAATGACAAGGTAGTTAACATCCCTCAAACACTATTAGACTTCATCAACGAAATAACTCAGCTTCCTTGCATTTAAAATCAAATTGCCTTTATGAAGAGTACATTCTTCGAAGATCTTTCTTATCTTGCAGATTTCTTTATGAGTGAGGAAAATCTTATTAACCGCAAATTTAATATTGCTCCATAAAATTAAGACTAACCTGTTTGCTAACTTCGGGGTATTTATCAAAAAGGTATTGATTTGGCTCTTTGCAACTTTGAAGGTAACGATGATTCACTCATATGGGAATTCCTTTCCAAATGTCAACCTAAATTTTTATGGGTTGTTATCAAGCAAAATTTGATGAAGATATTGATCTAAAAGGCAGGTGATTTTGGAATTGAAAAACAAGATGATCAACCTTAAAGCAAATTTGAGGCTGATCTGTTGGCTAAGTTTAACATTGACACCATAAAAGAATATTTAGTTTAGCAGGAAAAATCAGGAGCCATGCTTAACGATTAAATAATCAATATTCTATCTGTACTTTACATTTTGAAAAAAATAGAAGTTTACTATTAGAAGAGAATGGAAATTGCCTATTACGATAAGGATAAACCAAACCTTGAATAAAAGGAAAAAGCAGATAAGGCTCACAGTTTCAAGGAAGATCTCATTAAATACGTAAAAGATAAAGAAGGCTATCACCACATTTAAGATTTTTTGAATGAGTTCAATGGTTTAATTCTTTCAATTGAAATCAGTTCTCATAATGGTAAAGAGAAAGGATTCCAATATATCTACTTCCCCAAACATCCAGTTTTCTCTTATTTAGCTGCCGATACCAAAGACAGTATTATGATGGGAGTCAAACGTGAAACTCAAAGAGATAAGCAAATAACTTTGCTGCAAGTAAGAGAATAAATTTATGATGAAATAGAGCTGAACTATGGTTTGAAGTATGGATAAATCACTATTCCAATCATAAACAAAAATGTTCCATTCCAAATCACCTCTTAATATGCTGAAAAAGTTAGAAAATTGGCAAGATATATTTCCTTCTTCATTTGTTTCTTGCTTCTCTTCTTTATTGCCGTCGATCATGACACTGAAGAAATGACATCCACTTTTACTTACACCAGTATCTTCACTTAATTTTTGCTTAGAGTAGCAGCTGCCGCCCAGTTGCTGACGACTGTTTGGTTTATCTTTATATGGCTTAAACTACGTAAACCTTTAGCGATGAAAAAATTTGATACTGCAGGAGGCTAGTAGAAAAAATAGATGAATACTTAGCAGTAGACCAAGAAAAAGGAATATAGTTAATTATAAGGTTCGGATTTACTGCTGGGTTACTACAAGTCAATGCTGAATGTGTTCCAACCATATGCTGCAAAAGTGAAAGATGTAATCATGCAAAACTACTTCATTAGGAATATTATCATTAGCACTTATTCACTTTCTCAGTATGAGTCTGGTTTCCTTTCGATTTTAATGTTTGTTGTTGCAACTTTCTTGGGTAATTTTGTGGGAGTCGAATGGTATACAATCCATCTCTTTGATATCTTCACTGATATATCTGAATTGACAAACATCTTTAAAGCTATTCTGAACAATTTCAAAAAGCTAGCATTATTATCTTTCTTGGCGGGAGTGTTCATTCTTGTGTTCAACGTTATATCTCTTAACACTTACACCCCAGTTATTTGGGAAGAAGAACTGCCAGCCGAAGCTTGTGAAGATATAATCGGTTGTGTTTTGTAATTATATACTAGTGGTGCAATTGGCGATGATATGGAGTAGTTTGCTCTTTGGAGATTCGCTTTTGATATTGTGTATGTTGTGTTCATGGAGATGTTGTTCCAAAACATTGTGGGAGGTATTATGATCGATGCTTTCTCAGAACTGAAAGAATCTGACGAAGCAAGAGACGAAGATAAGAGCAATCTGTGTTATATATGTGGTATGGATAAACCTGCGGTATAAATTTTATTATTTAGATGTAAAGATCAGGCTCAACATTCGAAAAACATATCCAAAAGCACTATCTTTGGCACTATCTTTATTATCTCTACGTTCTTAGACTCAAGAATCCAACTGATTTTACTGGTCTTGAGTACGAAATCGACAAGAAAGTGAATTAGTAAGATGTGTAATGGTTCCCTGCAATGGGCGAAGGTGACACTGAAGGAGAAGTCTAAAAAGTGTTAGGAGAACTTTAGACTGATATGAATGAGGTATTCCGAGTGCTAGATGAATCAGTGGGCAATAGTAAATCTACATTTGAATAAGCAAAGAAGGTAGTGGACAAGATTAAGAATAAAGAAAGGGCAGTTTGAAACTGTAATGATTGATTGTTTGACATTTAATAAAAATAATTGATATGAAGAGATGTTGCCTGTTGAGATTGCTATTTGATATATGGATATTGATATAATTGCATTAAAGTATATTAACGGACATTTGGCCTACAATGGGAAATTGTTAAACTTGTGTGAACGTAAGTGGTGATCCCGCTTCCAATCTTGTTCTGCTTCCTCAACCCGAACAGCATCAGCAAAAAAGCACGTTATAAAAAATCGCTGAATATTGTCCAGAACCTGTCAAAAATACCTATAACAGACTTGGAGAATTTGTTTTTACTTAGACATTCGATTATGAGTAGAGACCGCCTGTTCAAATGGAAAATGGATCTATTTATGAGGGTCAATGGAACGAAGGAAAACGCAACGGACAAGGTAGACAGATTTGGAAGGATGGTACTTTTTATGAAGGGTGTTGGAAGGATGATAAGGCCAATGGACTTGGTAGGCTCATTCAATCAGGAGGAGATGTGTATTAAGGAGAATGGTTTAATGACAGAGCCTAGGGCAGGGGTGTATATTTTCACCAAGACGGCACTTCATACAGTGGGTAATGGCTCGAAGACAAACAACATGGCTACGGTCATGAGAAATGGGCTGATGGAGCTGAATATTAAGGAAATTATCTTGATGGTATGAAGGATGGTCATGGAACATTTAGTTGGCTCGATGGTAATAAATATATTGGGGAGTTCAAAGCAAACAACATAGAGGGATATGGCAGATATATTTGGGTAGATGGCAGAGAGTATGAAGGATTATGGAAAAATAATAAAATGCATGGAAAAGGAGTGTTTGTTTGGTCAGATGGTAGAAAATATGTAGGAGAGTATCATAATGAGAAGAAGTAAGGATATGGAGAGTTTACATGGCCTGATGGTCGATGCTATAAGGGAGATTGGAAAAATGGAAAACAAGATGGTCGAGGAGTCTACAAAAATCCACAAGGAATATAGAAGGCTGGATTGTGGAGTAATGGCAAACGTTTAAAGTGGTTGGATTGATCATTGATATTATTTTGATTGCTAAAATATATTTTGTAATCTGAACTATCATAAATACAGTAACAAAAGTTCAATCCAACTTTTGGATTTTACTTGCTTATTACAATTGAAGAAGAGCATCTGTGGAGTTGAGATACTCTTTGAAAGACCTTGACTGTGATTGGTCTATTATATGATCTATGAGAGCATGCATGCCAACTAAGCTGTTTTTTTATTGGGAACTGATATAGGTTGATTGGGCTAGTTGCAAATCTTGTTCTAATTTTGAAGAAAGAGTGGCCATTATTATCTTATTGAATTTATTAATTATATTATTTTTGTTTCCAGAATTTAATTGTTTAAGAATGCTCATTTTAGCCTGTTTTTGTTTTTTTAAATTTCTATTTATTTCTTGCAGTTCAATTAATTTAAATGACATTTGCTATGGTTCATTGCTAGCAGGTTTTCCCAACGAACTCTCTCGTTTCTATGGAGATTAATCCATTTGAATTTGAGAATTTATAATTTTTTGTTATGAGCCTGCAAATGGAGTACTATTTAATGGTAAATATTTGTCTATTGTTTAATTTTTGATTGGTTCATTGTTAATGGATAGATCTGGCTGTGGGATTAATGAAATTGATGGAATGCTGAAAGTGGATTATACTTGTTTTCTCTTGATTTAGGGCAATAAATCTCCTCTATTTTTGATAAATTTTTAATGTTAGAATTCATACTCGTTCTTATCTCCTCTAACCTTGTGGAAGTTATACATGTTGAGCTGTGTTAGCAAGAATTACTTGGCGCACAAAAGATGACATGTTAGAGTGCTTAAAGTATTGTGGTAAAACTATCTCTTCGAATGCTTTTACATTATGAATCTTGAAGCCTGAGGGTTGATTAACTTGTCCGCGGTTAGAGTTACCTTTCGGTTCGTCCGCAAAGTGTACTGTCCGAGATTGTGGGATGCTGTCAGAGTTGTCAGCCCAACTGACTATACTTTAAAATCGTTTTTCCTGCAAAATAGCATATGTTTTTTGTATGAAATTATTAACTGAGGGCATTCCTTGTGTTCGTTTTTCTCGTTTTGAGTGTGTATGTTATTGCAATGGTTGATCTTGTTCTGCTCCGAGTAGCTGCAGTGAACACAGTCCATCATTTTCAATATGTCTGAGTGATAACGGGGTGTGTTGATTCTGTTGTTGGCTCATTTTGTTATTGTTTTTGTTTTCCTAAAATAATATCAGATTAATTATAAGGAACAATATATTTTCTGCAACAATTGATTAATTTATCAAACAATATCATTCATATCAATTTGCGAAGGCTTTGAATTACCTAGCCGATAGTAGGTCGTTTGTCGTAGATCTCATGCCAGCAGCGGCGAATTAAATTTTTAACTTATGATTTGATTTGTTCTGGAAGTTTTGGCCTGAAATTTTATTATGCAAATTTAGCCTGTATCTATTGCAAAGGCAACTGTCTGTACTGTCTATTTTTTGTTACGATCTAGTAAAGAATTATTCCGAATGAATAGATATCTGCTGGCTTTTTGGCCTTAAGAATTATGTTATTTCTGTCTTTAAGATGCTAGACTGCTGTATAGATAGTCTTGTTTGTATATCCAGTAATCAAAGATAAATATTTTCTTAAACTGTGAAGTCCAAAACCGTTCAGAATTATTTAAGAACCATCGAAGAATATGTGCTAGGGAGATAGACAACCATGCACAATATCCTTTTAATGAAATTCTCCTATAGATTGAGCAATGCTTAGCGCCACTCTTAAAAGTTATGCTTCACTGTATATATCTTGTATCTTTTGATCAAGATTCTGATAATAGTACTTTTAAACCAAATGGATAATTTCTCCTTCACAAAAATATGAAATCTTTGATAGTGATTTGATGTTGGCTTGGCTCCACATGGCCAGTTAATTTTCGATATCTTCGAAGATGTAGCTGGATATTTCATGCTTGGATATTCTTATTAAATATTATTTGTTTTAGTAGGTTCCTTTTTTGCAGATCCAAATGCTGTCTTCCTTATCTGGTCGTTCGTCGGTGAGGTGATGGAAACTTTTGAGTCTGAGTTAGATGTGGTTCTCGCTATCATCTTGCTTGTCAAGCATAGATTGTTGTAGATCTGAAGTAGTGTCGGTGAACATACTTTATTTGTATTCGAAAGTCGTCGATTTGAAATTTAGTGCCTACACCACCGAATTTCGGAGACTGTACATTACTGGTAGACCTTCAGTCAGCAAAATTAAAACTACTGAGCCGATAAACAGTAGTCCTAAAATCACTTCGTATTCCAAATTTTATGTGGCAGACTCGATATATGCTTCAAAGGAATCAGGCACAAAATCAGCCACTAGAATTTGAAAACAAATCATGAAGGCGCGACTAACTAAGATAATCATTTGAACCTTGAAGATGCGTTTGATGACTTAGTTCAGACGACTCTCCATCATTATGCCTGTCATTTTGAAGTTGAGGTAAAAGACAGTCAATAGAAAGGATAATATGATGAATGAGTTGATCCCGATTGAAAGACTATTTAATACATTATAGCTTAAATCGTTGACATTGAATAGGATCAAAGGAATTAGGAGCACTAAGATCACTATTATTTGCAGGATCTTTAAAGAAAAAGTCATCATTTTTGTTCTTTTCTGCGTGGTAGCAAAATTACGCGGTTGCTGATGTCGGTGATGGTGGATAGGCAAAGTACAAAATACGTTTCCAATGACACAAGAAACATCTAGACGATTGAGAAATCAGCTAAGACGAGTCCTGTTTTTATGATAAGTTAAATTTCAGATGGTACTAGATTTTTCCATGAATTGGAAATGCCTACAATAATTTCCATGATAAGTATGGTGCAAAGTACCATTTTAGTGGTGATGTAAAAGGCGATTGCAAGATAGTACTTCCGATTGCGTAGCTATATTAATTTTTTTGCCCTCCTGATTACGATGAGGAGGAGACTGATGAGATATATCATGATGATGACTATTTATACGAAAATGATCAGCACTGTTTTTGTGTCTACGATGTCCTCTCCGTGAGCGGTGGGTAATTAGGTGAAGGGCTTTTGCATCGAATATATATGAACAACTATAATATTATTAAAGATCAGTTTTAACTTTGTATTCTGATACATAAAGGTTGCTGAAGGGCCATAAACTTTGAATTAGATAAAGGAAAATGATGTTTGATTTATATAAATTATGAAAAATGACACATTACGATCAGAGTTGGATAACATAGTAGTTGAGCTCTTTTTATTTTGAGAAAAATCTTTGGCAAGGCTTATACTGTCACCGAAACATTTGCTGTCAATGGAGACAAATTGACAGACAAAATCAATATTTATGGCAGAGACATTCAAAGGAGAAATCATAGCCGTTATTTTTATCTTTAAGTTTTGTAATATGGGACACTATTGATCAGAGCGAACTGATATTTTCTAGAAGATTGGAAAACACTTTATAAAGTTGTGTTGATGAATGTAATTTGATTATTTTATCAATAGTAGTATTATAAATAATGCAATTTCAACTTAACTCAATTTATTCAAAATTGAATTAAATTTAGAATCGGTTTCAGTAATTGTTTGCATCTTTTAAAATTTGATCAAACATTTGACAGCAAAATTGACGAATTTATCATTGCTGATTTTATATATACAAACATATTATATGTAAATTTTTGGAGTTTAAGTATAGAATTATTTTTATCTTAGTCTTAGGCTTTGTAATCTGGGGCTGTTGATCAGCACGAACTGTAAAATTTGAATAACAAAAAGTTGTTTTGATGAATAAATTTTGATTATTTTTATTCAATTGAAATCTGACAATTGTAGTATCTACATTTCCTTTTGCGATTTTTACAATCTTGGCTAAGTTCATTAAAAATTATATTTAATTCAAATTACAGAACAAATTATTTTTTCTATCTTATAAATTTTTATTAAAATTTTAATGATATTATTAAACAATGAAGGAAGAAAAATGAGGTTTTTATTCAAATAAATTATGAATAATAACACAGATTATGGTAAAAGCCAGTATTTATTTATTTATTGCAATCCCAAATTTATTTTTCATTTAAGGTAGTTGAAAGCCATAAACTTTGAATTAAGGGAAGGAAAATTGAGTTGATTTTTTATAAAATTTTAATGAAGAATGATAAATATTGAATCAGACTGGGTTATTATTGCCTTTATTAAATATTTTCGCCGGCTTCTTCACAATGGCTGAAGTGCGATGGACGTACGATCTCCCTTTGTTCTCTTCTTCGAATTTTTTATTTTCCGCTCTCAAAAAATCAGTTTTCTTAATGATTTTGGAGTATTCAAACATACAATTTTTGTTTCTGCCCTATTTTTCCATTTCAGTATGCATATTCTTCAATCTATCTTCAATCTATTTGAGGACTCCTTTTTCTACTGTGGCTATTACTGCTTTCAAGGTCGACTATTTTGGAGATTAAATGTTGTCAGTTTTGCTGCAGCATTTCTTCAAACTATATGAGAGCAGATAAAGTAAACCGAGAAATACTTTTAAAAACAATGTGATTACGATCAAAGCCATTAAGACTAAAGTGATGAAAAAACGTGGAATTGCAACCTAGGCAAAAGAAAGCAGAACTACTGAAGCAGCGACATTCCATACCACAAATTTTGTGACATGAATTAATTTTATCATTTTCCATTTATCCTGAAGTTTTGATTGTCTTGAGTTGCCACTCTATAGACCTTTGGTTCCCCACGAAATATCGTCGATTCTGCAGAGAGAATAAATATTAAGCAGAACGAAGTAGCTGGGACTATAGAAAATAAAAGAAACTGATGCTTTGATGATTTAAAAAAGAGGCTGAAAATTTCTATAAAGGAGCGAATAGAATGCAACTGGCACCATATACATTCCAAAGACACCCACAATAACATAGCGATAAACTTTGAGAATGACATCACTACCTGGAACTTAATTGAGGGCAAAATTATTTTGAAGGAGAACTATATAAAATAATAATTACATTCCGTATTAGTGGCAAGACCGCGAATCATGTCGACTAATAGCACGATAAACATTGTTATGGACATAAGTCCAAGTATTGTGGAGATGAAGTAAATGTAGGGTTTGTAGATGGGCTTATTCGATGTAGTGTTTAGACTGAAAAACAGAACTGTGCCTAGCATCATCGCGTAAAAGAGATCGATTGTGTAGACGAAGAAATTCAGTAAGTTTAAATTTGATTTTTAATTCAGCAATGGTTTGATGATTTCGGTGAGGACATCTGTCTTGAAGGCGACCATTGAAATGTGAAGAGTAAAGAAGAAGAGGGAAGGAGCAAAGTAACCTAAAACGTTGACAAAATTTAGATATATTATTTGAAGAGTCAGTAAAAATTCACATCCCCCATTTTATTTTTAAAACTCGCGTTTTTAATTTTTAACTTTTTCAAAGGCAAAATAGCTGCCATTAATCCATCTTTTTCGTTGCCCCATTAAACCGTGAACAGTTTTGATGGGGTCTACTTAAGCATAGGCATCAGGAAGAAAGACTAAGTCTTTCCCATTTTTGTGAATTTACATACATAGAATTCTATCTTCTGCTAGATAAATGTTTTAGTTATAAAGCATTTGTTCTTCGGAATCTGGATCAACTCCAAAGAAGAATTAATACAAAAATTAAGGAAATAACACTCTAAATATAGCTCTTGACAAAGTAATTTCTGATTATTTGATATTGCCTTAGCTTAGTTTTTAGTCAATAGACTTAAAATAATGTTTGAGTAGTTTATCTTTTGATTCTTTGGAGCGTAGTGCTTCCATATTGTATCCAGAAAATGCTCCCGGAAGTACGTGAATAAAATTAAATAGCGACTCAAAAGGTTTATCTAAAATATGCGCCAAGTGATATTCCATTTGTTGTGCTTTTTGAATATCTACAAATGTAAGGACCATTCTCGATAGCCAATCAGCATCTTAGTCTTTTATTTAATCTTCATCATCAACCTTTTCAATCTTTAAACTCATATATCCGCAAACTCCACCCACATTGTCATTGTGCTTCATATAGGTATACATCTTCAAGAGAGAGTCGGGGAATGGTTTCAATCCCACGTCTAAAAGTATGGAATATTTGGGATTTAATTATTTGCAAAAACCATTGAAGAACCAATTGTGAGAAGTTAATTTACCGCTATTTTTATATTTGATGCACATAAATAGATTCATGTGTCTGTAGCTTTCTTCTTCAGTTTTTTCTTATAGTAGAATTTGATTTGATTTTTCATTTTAATTTTCAGGTTTTTATTACTAATTTTGGATATATACTTTCTTTCTGAAACTTCCTAAATAGGCCAATTTTTATCTAGTCGAAAAAAATTATTAAAATTAACGAAGAGCGTAGTTTATGGCATTGAAGCTGATCATTTTACTGAGAGTTGGAGAGTAGGCGTATTCATCAATGATTAATTGATCGGTCAGTTATTATGGTTTAATGTATTTGACTACTTCTTACTTTGTAAGATGAGTCCATTTGTGAGCCCTGGCCAATGGGATGAATATATTTTTTTGGACGTAGGTCGGTAATTTTTAGAATATCATTTTAGTGCTTTTAAATTCAGAACGCAGTTTTTGTAGTTATTTTGTCATTTTTTTATAATCCATGTAACGAGAATGAACAGATTTAAAGCGTCTTTCTTCCCGATCATCCAAATCTGGAGGACTAAACAAAAAATTATTTCTACTCTTTTCAAGAAAAACTTCATCAATCGCTCCTTCATTGTCTTATTACCTTTATTTGACCTATCTTAATTCCTTCTCAATGTCTTGAGTTGTGAGGGCTTAGAGATTATTTTATCCTAAATATATTTCACTGTCTCTTTCAAACTCTTAAATGAGGTCAATGACTGAACTGTGGACTTTTTCAATTCCATCCAAAATGACAAATACTCCAATAGAATCAGGGTCCACTCCTCTATTAACCATTTTGCTAAAATTATCTTAAATTCCTTTCAAAGTATCTTTGAGCATAACTTTTCCTTCACTATACATACACACACATATAGCTACTTCCATTTGAAAGGGTTTCATCTATTAATCACTGACTTTATCAAATTTCTTTCCCTTCAAAAATGAAATCATGTTATCAGTGTTGGTTGTCTTCATGTCTTTATATTGTGTCGCTCTTTTTAATGGAAGTATGGACTGAGTTTCATATTTATTTCCTGAGAATTCTCCACTTCTGACAGCTAGCACTAATCCTTGTGGAAGTGCGCCAATTTGTATTTGTTTTTATTGTGTATGTTAAACATGATCGGCTTCCAATAGTTCAGTATCTTAATTCAGTTGTACTGCTCTGGTTTTGAGTGCAATTTAAATTGGTTTCAAAAACACCTTATGAACAATATCTTAATTTCTTATTTTACTCAGGATGGTGTGTGTCACTTCATCACTGTTTTTCTTCATTTTAATTTATGATAAAGATATACTTACTTACTGACCCGTCATAATCAAAAAACAACAGCAACTTATCAATTCACATCAAAATTAATATAAAATTATGCCATCATGCCATATCCAAATTCTACCCCAGCAATTATTTATTCTATTATTTTTGCCAATACTATTTGTTCTTCATTATTTTGTCCAGCAACGGTTTGCATTCACTCTGCAGCTGAG
Organism: Desulfosporosinus sp.; assembly: GCA_020719775.1. Lineage (GTDB taxonomy): Bacteria > Campylobacterota > Campylobacteria > Campylobacterales > Arcobacteraceae > CAIJNA01. Next base: position 41,731 of record DYPS01000005.1, read on the forward strand.
TTAATGATCTGAATAATGGTAGAATCATATGGTCTAGGAAGGATATATTTGATCTGATAAACTCAAGATTTGTTTCAATTCGCTCGTAACTGATTGGTAGACCCTACTTCTACTCCTTTTGTCGCTGAGTTATCAACCATCTACCTGAGTTTAGAACTAAATATATAGCCTTTTGGTCCACTTCACGCTCAGCTAGATGTCCTTTGTTGTGTTGTTGAGATCAGCCACATGGAGCAGAAAGCAGTTTGCAGTAAGTAAATGCGGTTGTTCTTGAATTTCTAACTATTTTAACTAGGAAAGTCTATCTGCTTTTTCAATAAGCCAACCATGATAGAAGTTATCAGTCTTCATAATCATTTCTGTCATTGCCTCTACCTATGTGGATGGTATTTCTAGTTAATATTCTCTTAGCAATCTTCTCAAATTGCTAGCATGCATAAATTCAAGTGGAGATTCAGACTAATCAGCAAGTTGATGTTTAGCATTTTTATAGTAAGCATTGGTGAATCCAGAATGTCCTGAATCATGTGCATAGGCAGCAAGTAGCATATATATCCTTTGATGTTCGTTGATGTTCAGTTTGATCTGCCACCCATATTGAGTGAGATACTGATCGAGATTCTATTATCATAAAGGATATACTGTCATCACATCGAAAGCATGTGTTAAGTTATGATAGGGTACTGGGTGATAGAGATTGTTGATTGCTTGTATAAAATTTAGGATATGTTGAGGTTTTTTTTATGGCCAGAGGGTGTGTTTAATGATGAGTTGGAAGAGATATTGTTATGGGTGGGTTTGGTAGGTGTTGTAGATGGGGTTGATTAGTTAAAGGTTGAGGTGGAGGTGGGTTTGAGGGGGTTGGGGTTGTTCAGTTTGCATTTATTATTTAAATTATAAATTTATTCGATTTGGTTTTGATTGTAATTTGGGAATGAAGGAATTCAATGTGGGATCGAGTTTGATTTGATGATAGAAATATGGAGATTATTTTTAATAGTTTTGATAATTTTATTGATTTTAAATAAAGCCAATGCTAATAATTACATAACAATTATCACAAAATATTTTGCTTTCTATAACTCTTTTTTTGCCTATTTATTTTTTTCTCTTATACAGCTTTAATATGATTTGCGTATTCTCCATTCAAGCCAACCCATAAAGCTTTCACCTTTTCCAACCTTCCTGGATACAATGGTTTTTTACAGCAATTAAAATGTTACGTAAAAATCCACTTAAACTGATGTATCAATGCCAAAACAACTTTTATGAGCATATACAGCGCACTATACCATCCAATAATTATTAAAATAATTCTTCTATTTTAATTGACTCCTGTCGTTGAATTGGGAATAACTGAATCTACGTAAATCAAAATGTAAGCTAGCAGTGAGTTGTAGAATAACCTATATTATTAATGATGTACCATGCTGCTACAAATTTTATTTTTTAGTTTTAGTATTTTTTGCCTCCTCCGTGGCCACTTGCTCCTTTTGTTCCCCAAGAGACGTCATCGACGTTGCAGAAGGCGTGGATGACCATAGTTTGAGTGTAGGCGCCTTGATAGCTGATATAGCTGATTTGATCACAGATAAGTTTCCATACAAATTAAGGATGAGTGATGAGATGAATTAGAAGAATGAAGAAATATAAGCCGAGGTTGATGAGTATCATCACAAGAATACTCATTTGTGAGAAACTTGTCCAATCCACTCCATTATTATTCAAATCTAGATAAACAGCCACAATGTTATAGAAGACCAGACCGACTAAACCCCAAGTATACAAACCCAAGACAACCGAGATATGCTGGGCATATTTTGTCCAAATACCACCCATCAATGACCCACCAACTGCCATCAGAATTATCAAAACATAGATAATCGATATTACACGAGCGATGATGAACACATATGAAACAGTTAAATCGATTTGTTATATTGTGCAAAGTAAAATATAGAAGGTGAGACTTGGTGAGATGTAAGCGGTGATGGTGGAAAGCATTGACATGAGCATGGCTAAATTTAGAAGAATATATTTGTCAAAAGCTCCATGTTTGGATTATGCGCAATTGAAATAATAACTGTCCCAAACATAGAGAAATGCAAACATACTACTGTTTATCCATCTTCTGCGTTGTTTCATTAAATCTTAATGGTTGTTCATCGGATCAGTTTTTGCGATGGCGTTGGGAAGATAGCGAAGATAATATTTTTAGTTTGGCTGGCAGTATATGCCTAGACTTAGGATTCTGTCTTCGGCTAAATACATGTTGGCTTATCGGTAATCTTTTTCTTCGATGTTGGGATTTAGTAACATTTTGAAGTAGCTGTGTTCTAGTAAATTTGGCTAATATCGATCTGATTTGATTAGGGCTTTGTAGCGATATGCTGACCAAGCTCCAGGTAGTACATGAAGGAAACCTAGAGAACTTTCAGCATTTTTATCAATAAAATGAGAGATAATGTATTCGTATTATTGGGCCTTTGCAATTGAAAAGAAGCTTTACCTAATGAATTAAAGGCAACAGTTTTATTTTTAATTGCTGTCTCCTCCTTCTTAGGATTAAAAGGTGCTATCAACTGACATCAAACCAGTTACTCCTCCAACGTCTTTGTTGTCGAAGCCTCGAAGTAGGTTCACTATTCCTTATTCAGATGGCTAAGTTCCAACATCAAGTAATACTATAAATTCAGGTTGGAGATATCTGCAAAATCCTTCGAAAAACCATAGATGTGAGGACAGTTTGGTTCCATTGAGATGTTTGAAGCAGCTGAATAATCTTAAATATTTATTTTATTTAAGGTCATCGACTTTTTATGAGATATTTTATTTTTTGACTTTGGTCATACTTGGTTTCCATAGATTTTGATAGAGCAGGGACACATTTTTTTAAATTGATGGAGGAAAATCCCTGTTTTCTCCAACCATATTACCAAGTTCTCTCCTATTAAAATTTTATATTTAGTCGAGGATCGTATTGATTCTCTCTTCCAAATCGCATTTATCTTTGCCTTAAGCTTGATCTAGAGCTTTATAGAACTAAACCATCGAATTCTTTCCTTTCGCATAGGTCCTTTTCTTCCTATCCTCCACAAGTTTCAGAATACCATCCTGCATCATGACAACTCCCACTTCTTCAGCCGCAATACCTTGTTCCTCTAATTTTTCCAAATTGCTATAAATTCCATTCAGAGTAGTGTTCATTGCAATTCTGCTCTCATTGTACATGCAGACGCAGATTAGAACTTTAATTCTGAGTGGAGCCTGTTTGTTGACATTGTCAATTTTGTTCATGCAGTTGAGCTGATATATTAATCCATCTTAGATAGATAGTTCTTTTAAGTAATTTTGGGAAGGGGCTGGTTGATCATAAAATTGTGAAATATTGGTGGCTTCAATTTATTTGGTGTAGGCACACATGGGGATACTGCGATTATTGACTCTATCATTATAGACTCGAGGAGAGAAGTAGATATTGAGAGTTGGATAGACATAATGAGCATGTGATTCACTTGCTTATTCTTATTTTCGTAGGGAATTGGATGACATAATTTTAGCCAATTTGGGAAGTCTATCTTATTTATATATGATTCTGCTGGATTCAAAGAGTTTAAAAAATAAATGAATTCAACTAACTTGTAAAAAACTTCCAAAAGCATAAAAATGAGCATATTATGATTGATACATAGTTTCATGTTAGTTTAACTTTCTTCAAGTTCTCAATTTAAATTCAGTTTAACTTTAACAGATATATGTAAATATATGAAATTAATTTTAGTACATCTTTTGCAAAATATATAGAAGCATCTGTTTTATTTGGGACTAAATTGACGAATGATTTATGGAAGAATGTCTTGAAATAGACTGTTCAATCACTAATAATTCATCAGTTATGACAAATCATATATCTAATTGCCAAATAAGATTGCAGCGATGTGCTTGTTTTTGATTTAAATGATTCAATGATTGGCCAGTATTGGTCCTGTTAATAAAATTTGTCAAGTAGCTCGTCTATTAACTGTATATTGTGGTTCAATATTTTTGAATCTTTACATCTATGAGTACGATTGTATTGAAAAACTGAAGTAGTTTTTAGAGCAACTCTTCCTAGTTTGATCCAAACTAGATCAAGTAATTAAAGCACCTTATAAGTGCACTATAACATCTTTCTTTCTTTTTCTCGATTGTTCTCTTTTTCTTCAATTTATTATCAATATAATCGCATTTTGAAGGCAATATCAGTAATATTCTCTTTATATAAATCTTCAATCATCAAAAGATGTACTTCACTTTCAAGCCTATGTATGATTTTATATTATTAATAAGTTATCAACATGTCGGAATAGGAATAAATGGGCCAGCTGGCCCTTGTGCTCGGAGATTTTCACATCCCACTTCGATGTGCTTAAGTCCCAGCCAAATATAAAGAAATGATCACCCCCAACAAAGTTAGCGCTGTTTTTTGTACTGGGAACATTGGATCAAGGGAAGGATTTGATTGGGTCAAGTCTCTCTCATCCACATTTCATGTAGTAAAAGGAGATTACGAAGACTAAGCATTAGCAGATTTTCCTTAAGAAAAAGTATTTTTTTGTGTTATTTAGGTATTTTAATTCAATGGGGTCAAAATCGGTATGATTCACGGTCATCAGATCATTCCTTGGGCTGACGAGTAGGCTCTTGAGAACAAGGCGAAAGAAATGGGAGTTCACTTATTGATAACGGGCCATAGTCATGACCTGAAATCATCTCATCATAATGGAGTTTACTTTATTAATCCTGGATCAATAACTGGTGCATACAGTGCTTTAAAAATAAACGCAGTGCCATCATTTATGATATTGTAGTTCAAAAGCACGGATATAGTAATTTATGAATATTCTTTGGTGGATGGGGAGTTGAAATGTGTGGATGGGAAAATACCTAGAGTGTGATTTTGATTTGCTGATAGGATCTTATATGTATACAAGAGTATAATTATATTGATTTTTAATATGCTTTGTTTTTAGAATGTGACTGTTTATGTTTGTGCAATTTATCGGGGGATATTTAATATTGATTTTTGTCTGTAATGTTAATTTTTTAAGATTCTTACTCTATATTTATAATTTAAAATAATTGTTTGTCTCATGGCATCCAAAAAGAACACCAATAAGTATCTGATCATTAACATAGCAACAAAGAAATCGTAAATGATTCATTTCTGCTGGGACAGCCAATGTACGATCTCACGCCCCCTCCTCCATTACCTTACCCTAAACTGTTCCATTATAGTCTTGATCCAGCTAGACACTACCATCACCGTTTTACTACTTCATTCATCGCATCACTTAAACCTTTGCTGATTGACTGTGAAGTTGGTGTCCCTGTGGACTAGTTAATTCTCTTCACAAAGTAGTATAATAACTCAAATGTAATTTTGTCCTAAAAGTAGGGTATTTTAGATGAGTAGGACGAGATGCTGATTAAATAGAGTTTGATGGATATAAAAGGTAGTCTACGCAAGGACCAATGATTTATGATAGCGTAAATTGATTTGTATACATCGATAAAGAATCACTCTAAAGGAATTTATTGCACCTTTGTTTTTATGAAGGCATGTTTACGTTTTTAGATGTACTAATCGTAGTAATCTTCCTTTACATCAATCTATTCCTATAAAATATGAAAAAATAGAACAGGTGATGTGTTTTTTGGAAATTTCAGCATTTTTAGTCCCTAGTTGAATGTGCACATTTTCAGTTATATTTCGTAGTATTTTATTAAAGCTATTCCAACTTTGAACAGGTAAATCTAGCCTTGGAGAACGAAGTTGTCCCAAATACGCATTAAAAATTAGTTATGAAAGCAACTGGCGAAAACTGAGAGAAACCATGTCACTAAAAACATACGAGTCTATAAACGAATGCCTTTGAAATGTGACTTGACTGTTGGGGCATTGATTTACATTAAATTTTAGAAAAGTTGAATTCTTAATTAAATTTAACTTTTATCTCCACGGTAAAATGATAGAAAATGATTAGAGTGAATGAAATTGACTAAAGCAGATATTGCTTGAGTGTTGCTGTCTTTGGGTTTGAAATCTTTGAATACTTCTAGGAAAACTTGACTAAGTAAAAGTAAGTCCTTCACTGGAGGCAAGTCAGGTCTCATCGTTATCAATGTCTATGCAGTCTATATGACTTATTTTCCGGTATCGAATGAGACTTATCTTAGTTCAGGAATTGATTGCTTTCTTTTTTTAACCTATTATATTATCATTGGAGTCAATGCTAAATTATTTCCAATTATGAGAGGCCATAGAGTTTTACGGCTTGAAGGAGGAAGTCCATTTTTCCATAGAGTTTAAAGCAGATTGGTTTTAATGTTGAGTCCACTGTTACTAGTTTTTTAATTGAGTCCATCTTTTTTATTTCCTTAGCTTGACCAACATGAGCAAATAGCTTCTAATCCTCTTGCTATGTATCCCTTCTCCTTGGGTTTCCTATGTTTATAGTCCCAATGTCTGTCCCAAAATGGGAAAATATCATTATTCCACATATCCTCAATAATCTAGCTATTTATTGTGCTATTATATTTATCCTCAAGTTCCTATTTCTTTTTGTCCCTTCTTTGAATAAGAATAGCCCTTAGATAATTGATCCATTTGGCTCTTTACTTAGTTGTTCTTGCTTTGAGGTCTAGTGTTCTGTTTGTAGTTGTTATTGTGAAGCAGAGAGAGTCAAATTATTATGGGACTTTATTTTTGCGCATTACTGTTGAGCCTATTCCTAGAGTGAGGTCGGTTATATCTTTAATGTAGATGAAACGAGGATTATCTCCTTTTGGTGGATCGCAAATCCAGTTTATCTTAGTTTCGTCCTCACTTATGTAAACTTTTCTTTGTACAAATTTTGTTGTATTTCTACAAATTTTCAAAAAAATATCACCCTTTATTAATTATTTGCTGATTTCAATAGCTTCACCAATATTGGAAACAGCTAAATCTTTCAGCCTCCCATAAATAGTAGCAAAGTAATCCGTCTAAGTTTCAAACTTTTCCTTGGTGATTCTTTAAAAAATATGAGTTAAATAATCTTAATTAATTGATGGACAGGGTCTGCGAGTATTGGTTACAAACTATTCACAAGTCATCTTTTTTTCCTGTTTGGGATTATGAGCATCAGTTGATAGCATAATGATGGCATAGGCCAATGGAAATAATTAATCTGCGTTTTAATATTGTAGACTATTGGCTTAAAAAAATGCTAATGCAAACTACCAGATTACTCTTTAAATTTGTTGTGCTTCTCCTGGCAATCTGAATTTACATAGTAAAATTCTTAAAGCTTTATCGAACTATTGATTATTGAAATTTAGTAATTTGCAATAGGAGTGTAAGATTTGCAATACTTTTTTATCATTTTTCCCAAAGTATTCCCCAAGAATAGCTTTATCAATTCCTTCCATTTTGATGATATACTAAGCGATGGCATCAGGAGTGTCCTAATGTATAAATCCCTTGGTGACATAATCAGAAATGGCATGTTCTGGTTTTTTATTGAACATTAAAATGAATAGCTATGATTACTCATTAAATTTTTAATTTAAATTTATGTTGTTCAGTTCGTCCATTAGCTTACCATCCTTTTGGTCTTAGTTTAACTTTACCCTGTCCAAATTTAAAGGAATTGAATTTCTATTTTGCTATAGATAGTTTTAAACCTTCAATTTGAACTATGCTCCCCTCTTCTCTGTTTCAGTACTCAAAACTGAGTGTCCAGGTTGTTATATTGATTACAGATAATCTTATGCATCGCTGAGTTCCTATAAAACTTCTTCTTCAAACTAAATTAGTTCTGGAGGATCAGGTGGTTATATTTCTACTTTGATTTCTGAATGAATGAAGGTATACCTTATCTCTTAATGGCAGATTTATTCTTAATCATATTGGGCTTAGTCTATCCTAAGTAAAACTTTTGAATTATAAGTTTAGATGAAGTTAGATTAATTTGACTAATACATCCAAATTTGATGAAATAGAGATTAAATTGTCAATATAATTACATCTTTATCAATGTTATTCATATTCATCATCGCTGTTTTCCTCTTTTATTGCCTGGTTGTCGTTTAGCTGTCGTTAGTTCTTTAGCTTTCGTTGAAGTCTCTGCTGCTTCATTCTTCTCCTTTCGTGCATTTCAGCATTGCTTAAAGTTTTTTTATGATTGACATCTTCAATTCTCTTTGTCAATCTTCTTTTTTTTTCCTAATCATAGCCTTAAATGCGATCTGTAATTTTCTTCATTTGATACAATACTTTTTTTATAATTATAGTTGATACTTTTTTACGAGTATTATCTTTATGGCTCATTTATAACTAACTTCTCAACAATAAATCTGCTTTTTCAATGCTTTTAACACTCTCTATCAATTATTATATTGCAAACTGCAATTGAGCCTGCAAAAAATAAGCATTGACAATTTAAATTGTGGTTTGGTGAGATTAAGGAAGATTGCTGAGAATGGCCAGTGAGTACTTCAAAGCCTCTTTTGAAAATGATATTAGTTTATTATCCTTCAGACTGATTCTAAATTTGGTTTAGTAAAACAACGCTTTGAGATAATAAAATTTAGCCTGATATCTTTTGCCAGAGTATAGAGTCTCATACATGTTGACATCTTCGACCATTTTACTGATGATGTCCAAGGTATTTTAAGTCTATTCAAATTTAAGCTATTCGATATATACTAATGTCTTTGTGAGTAGCGATTCAGTTTGAATTTATAGTGACAAATTGTTCGAGCGTGAAACAATAAAGAGTAGTTCAGATAGTGTCTTATTTCTTTAATTTTTCAAATTGATGTTTTATGCATTGTCCGGATCCATAATAATTTGATGATGATAGAGATAGACCGTTTCAATTTGTAGTTTGATGCTGAATTCTTAATTATTTCCTTTATAGGATTTGTATAGATCCTTTGTTTCGATTAGTACGTTTTTGTGAGTTGTATAAAAGTAGGTTATTCGGTATTATTCAATAAGTTCGAGTCTTAAGCTTATTTATTATTTGTAGTAATCGTTGTTGGCAATGCCGATTTTCTAGTAATAATCGCCTATTTTATGCAATAAGGCAACGTTTTTTTATTTGTCGTAATCTCCAAATTAATTTTACATTTTGCTAATTAAAATTTTGTTGAATTCTTCCTTTTTGTGAAGAAGCACTAATGTATTAATATGCCCCTCCTCAATCCAAGCCTAGTACTATTTTTTCATATAAATCTTCATTAAATCTTCGCTGATTTTCCTATCGTCAGCAAAAGCATTCTATTTTTATTCAGTTTTAAATCTGCCAATAATCGTATCTAATTTTTCTTCCAAATTATACAAATTCACATTTTCCTGACCTAGTTTATCTAAAATTGAATTAAATTCAGGATCAACGCATATGAGATTGGTTTCAGTTGTTGCCAAATTATAAATACTCAATAGAACTCTCTTCAAACAGGCAAAGTCATATTTATGAGGATCGTAACTTTTCAATTCTGTTTTAGATGAAATTGCTTGAATTAATGGTTCGCATGCAAATAAATTTACTCCTCTTACGCTTATGAGGTCATCATCTTTTTAATTGTTTTTATTTTTGCCAAATTTCCTGGCTGATTCTAAGTTAATGAATTGATAAGGAATATTTTTATTAGAAGGCGTATAAAATATTTTATTAAGACGTATATCCCTATGACATATATCTTGTTCTTCCAACTGTCTATATCCCTTGATTAGCATTTTCCAAAGCAAAGCCACTTCGCAATTATTCCATCTATAAAAATGTGCTAATTTCCGATATTACAAAATTTAGAATAAAGTATTTTCATAATATTTGAACATCATAACAAGAGCGTTGATTTTTCCACGACTCATTATGAAATAGTCCACAAGTGGAGATTATGATAATTAGTTGTACAGGGAAATTTAATATAGTCCGTTTTTTAGAGTGCTGTCATTATAGGATGTAAAACTGTAGACTTTCATTGTTAAGGAATGTGATTTGTTTGTTATTATGTGATGATAGACCTGTTTTTGGTCATTGTCGAAGACGTCTAAGATAGGACAGAGCATTAGATCTTTTAGTTAGAATTTTGTGCCATCGTAAAGTTAGAAATCTGCGACTGAGGACATGATGCGAATTTATACGTTGACTGTGGTGTTATTTTTATCATTGGCAGGCATGATAAGCCTATAAATACTATCCTTTTTGGTTCTTAATTTTTATATTTCTCCAAATCTTGAGCCTTTTCTTTTGACTATCTTTATATCTTTTCCCAATATCTTTGATGGATCTTCATAGTTAACCTACATCTCAATATTCATACTGGGGTGAATGTTTCGGGAGGTACTCCGCATGTATTACCCATTATTTATATTTGAAGAATATATGATATAAAGCAATCTTAATTATCATTGATATTGCTATGATTATTCACGGTAACTTTAAAATTATTGGTTGTATTAGTCTTCACTCCCTTAGAGCTATTACAGCAGTTTCATTACATCTTTCTTTTGTTTTTGCGGAGATTTGCGCTTTTATTGAACGTTTTGAATTTATCTTTTGTTGAGTTAGATTGAATCATCTTTTCTAGTAATGAAAGATTATAATTCAGAAAATTTCTATTACACTGAGCGATAATCTTTACTCTCATCAAATGATTTAACTTTGCACTACTTTGCTAATTTTCTAGCTTATTCAAGAGATTTTAGTTTTCCCTGCGGATGTAAAAGTTTAGAGGAACTCGCTTTGATTTATTAATAGGGATTTGATTGAGGAATAGTGGCGACAGACCGAGGAGCAATAATAGTTGGGGGATTAAATTCTAATTAAGGTGATTTTTATTTTTTTTATTTGCTTTTATTGTCTGCCAGTGATGAATTAATTACTTTGTTTTTATTTAAGTTTACACCAGATTCATACTGTGATTCATAGACATTAGAATCGAATTTATGGGGTTCTCCATAGCTTTCAATTGATTAGTTCATGTTATAGCTTTTTGATATATCAGGGTTCATTTTGCTCCTCATAATGCTACTTTCTTTCTTTTTTCCTACAGATTTTCGTTTATTAATTGGCGGTTTACCTGTGTTGCTGCTTTCTTCAACTGACTCAACTGTTTGTGAATATCTCATCATATCTTCTTGCATTCTTTGCTTTTAACTTTCTCTCATTTTTAGCTGTGATTGAGACTATGACGCTTTTGATGGATTCACAGCTTGTAATTTGGCAAATCCTTAAATTGAAGCCCCAACTTTAGGAGTTCTTACTTTTGCAGGCTCATAATCACTCCTAATAGTTTCTAAGCTTTATTCATAATAATTATCACTTTTTTTGACTGGGGAAATCTAGTTATTCGAAAAGTAGTCTTTGCTATTGTTTTCATTGATTTTTGACTCTTTTATTTATGAATCTTTTATGGTTATATATTTGTTGTTTTCCTAGGTTTTTTATTTATCATATTTACTTAAGATATCGTTGTTCAATTTAATGAAATTTAATGCTTTAATTGGAGCTATATTTCCTTAATTTATTCTTTTTTAATACTATTGAATGTAACTTGGGGTGACTTTTGATTCTTAGCGTATTCTGGGTTATGTTTGATACTCATCTTGTTCTAATATTTATTTTTTGCTTTTTGGGGAATAATTGCCGATTGGGGAATTCATTCTGGGTTATTTTTAATTAAAAGTCATTATATTTTAATCATTTGATGTTACTTTTTTCAAAAACGGCTTATCTTTTGAAAGCCTTTTAATTTTATGAGGAGAAGTTGATTTGATAGTGACATACTAGCTTTGAACTGGATTCATAATTGGATCAACCAACACTCTTCTGTCCTTTTCATAAGTCGCATTTTTATTCATTTTGTTTGCCAATTCAGTAAATCCTTTCTAAGATTGTAACTTTTTTAATTGAAGCAAATCTTATTCAAATCGATGTTTCAGCTATTCCTTAGCGTTTTTACTTCTAAAGTATGTGCTGGTTGAAGGAACTTCCAGAGATGATTGATTTGGGTCAATCATGACTTAGAAAGTATGAAATCGTCTGACTTTGTATTTATATTTGAAAAATTGATCTAAGGCTGACTATTTTGATGTTTTTTATTATTTTGTATATTTTTTGTTAGTGGTGTTATTGATTGGTATTTTACTAGCAATTGCTGACAGACTTTTATCATAGTATTATGAATTATCAGACTATCCATAAGGCATTTGATTATTTAAACTTTAACCAGACACAGGAACAGCCTGTCTCTTCACATTTGACTATTTATCAAAATAGTCTTTATGCTGTTTCGCATCCGAGTAAAATTATTTTTGCTGAATATTTTGAATTGGTGGAATTTGCTGAGTCAAAAAATTAGTTTGTGTTTGAGATATTATCTTATTGAGGGCTTACTGATAAGCCTGACCTTGACTGTATTGAGTTTGATATGCTTCTTTTATTTATTTTATGCAAACATCAAATATTTTTTTCATCATTTACATATATTATCCAGAAACATTTTGAGGAGGAAAGGCTGGTGGCATACCATATCCTACCATGCTGTTTGGAGGTAGAGTTCCATTGGCATAGTAGGGAGTTGGTTGTTGGACCATACTTGGCATAAACTGCGAATAGTTGATGCTTTCGTTGCGAATGGGATAGCTGATATTTGGTTAATTTTTATTTTCTTAAACGTTGGGTTGTGATGCTATCTTTAGTTACTATTATTTTTTAATGGGAGAGTATTGAACTGGAGCAAACTATTTTTATGCTTTTGGAGCGTTGTCTTATTCAAGTTCAATGATGTCTCCTCCATAATTCTTTTAGAGATTGTTTAACTATCTCGTATATTCTTAATAAGTAACTTTTCCTTTTTTAAATTTACTTTTTAGTTCGATTATCTTTGATTTCACTAGTGTTTTATCAAAAGCGCTGTAGTTGCCCATTGATGGGACTGGGGGTTTGCTACTGTTAGGGTCATGTCTTTTCATTACCAAAGGTTTAGCATCAATTTTTTTTTCTTCATTAAACTCATAGTGCTGTCCTTTGAATTATTTTTCCTATTTAATTCTTTCTTATTTTTTTCTTAGTTGTTAAAATCTCTGCTCTTCCAGTTCCATTAAATATTTACGATTCATCTCTTCTTTTTTCTGTTTTTGCAGATCATCATCTTTTACAAAGGGATTAAAATTTGGATTGTAACTTTTTTAAATATCTGGAGATTTAGCTTTGAAGTTGTTATTGAGAGCTACTGGCTGATTGCCATTTTTACTATTATGTCTATCATTTTCCGGAACAAGAGTCGGCTGTTGCTGTTGTTTACCATAGCTTCTAACTTTATTATGATCATTGCTTGTGGGAAAGAGGCCTTAATGTTTTTGATTTTGCAGTTTGTTCTTCTGAAGTTATCTTTCATTTATGAAATGATTCTATCTTTGAGGCTGAGGGGATGGTTTATACTATTCTCGCCTTATTTCTTGGTATGGTATGTATTATTAAGCTTTTGGGTTTCGATAGGGGCTGAGTTATTTTGGTGGTGGTGCGACATATCTGTTTGGCACTTGTGAAGGATTGCTAATGAGTTAATTCATGATTTAATCGGCCAGTGACAAATTTTTATTGGTTGGTTTTTGGTTGTTCTTATCCTAATAAAACTAAATGATGAATAGAGTACCTCTGCTTCGAGTTGCTTCATTTCCAGTTATTTTTTGTTACTTTCGATCTATTTGGTGTATTCTTGGTATAAGTTTTTCTTTTCTTATAGGGTTTTATCCCGATAGTGGTAGCTCATTCGAATACTTTTGCTTTGCAATTTAAATTGTTATAACCAGTTGATTAAGGAACATCATTGCTGATTGCAAAATTAAGAAATAAATAGAAGATCTCGAATTATTATTCATTTTGTATTTATTTTTGACCTTTTTGACAATATCGACTGTTTAAATATTTTA
>DYPS01000065.1 GCA_020719775.1 Desulfosporosinus sp.
CTACTTTGAAAGATTATCTAAAATATATCTCTCCAAATCTTGTTTCTGAATATTTTCTTTTAGTGATTTAATGTAAATTTGATTTATTTCAAGATTATATTCTTCATAATTAAAAAGTGGAAAATGCAAACTCCACATTTTTTTAATTCTTGTACCAGCCACCTCATCAGTTAGCCAATCCTTAAAAATACCAAATAACGCAAAAATAATTCCTGTCATAAAAATAGCTATAAAAATAGACAAATGACAATCAGCCATCTGAAAAACTACATGACCCCCAAGTGAAATAGGAAGCAAAGCAATATTTACTATAAACAAAAATACCAAATAAGCTCTGCCAAGTTTGAGTCTAAAGCCCAATTTATCTCCATCAAGATGTATTCCTTCGATGTGAAGTTGATTTGCACTAAGCAATTCTTGTAGTTTTACTGGCTGGTTTGAGATGATATAAATGTAAGATATGATGATTTTTTTAAGATTTTCTATCATAGTTTTGATTCCTTTTTGATTTTTGCTATTTTCTTTTCTTCTTCTTTGCTTTTTTCTTCTTTTTTCACAAGTCCAGCTTCAACTAAAAATGGACTATAAATAAAATCTTGCTTTTTGATTCTATCATATTTGGCATAACTTAAATATAAAATATCTTTTGCTCTTGTAACTGCAACATAAAAAAGTCTTCTCTCCTCTTCTAGGCTTCCACCTTTACTCATCAAAGTTCTATTTGGAAATCTACCATCCATAAGATCTATGATATACACCTCTTTAAATTCTAATCCTTTGCTAGCATGAATTGAAAGAAGATTTACCCCCTCACCTTCACTAAGTTCTCCTCCACCTAAAACCATTGCATTGATAAAATTTTTGATATTTACATGTCGATGAGAGAGTTGTTTTAGTGTTTCTACTTTTCTATTTGCTTTGAATATAGCAGTTGTTTTCATTGATTGATTGATAGTTCCATCTTTTTGTTTTCCCCTTGCATTTCCCAAACTCTCTAACACACTTCCAAAAATCTTACTTTTTTTGATATGGTCTATAAGATTCGCTGGATTACTCATTCTTTTTAATTCTTTAAATAATGTATAAAATTGATACAAATATTCTCCACTTTCAACTGTAAGTTTTGGATGTTTTAAAAATGGATTTCCTAAAAATGTTTCACTAAAACCACTGTTTTTAAATTTTGACAAATTTCCCATCTCCATAAAATCATCAAAAAGTCCAAGTTGTATATTTGATGTTTTAGTACTTTTGTAAGGAGTTTTTTCATTATTTGGCTGCATAAGCCCTTTATATAAATCTCCATCTCCAAGTACCAAAAGGGCATCGAAGATATCTTTTGCCACACTTTTTCCAATATTCTTTCCATACTCAATAAGATGGATGAAGGCCATCATATCATTTGAATTTGTAAGCAAAATTAAAAAATCCAGAACAAATTTAATCTCCCTACTATCAAAGAAACTATGTCCACCTTTTCTTTTGGATTTAATTCCTAGATCTCTTAAATTTGCTTCTATTCCATCTGCACTTGAATTATTCCTATAAATTACCGCTATATCACTATGTGGAGTATGAGATTTTTGAATATTTGAAGAGATATATTCATATTGCCCATACAACTCATCGAAGGCCAAAAGTGTTGGTTTATGTTCTGTTGCTTCCCTAACAACTTCAAGTTTTTTTTCATAAATTCGCTCATTAAAATTGATAACTTTATTTGCAATGTCAAGTATTGGTTTAATGGATCGATAATTTTTAGTTAATGTATGAATTTCACTCCCACTATATCTCTCATGAAATGATGAAATAATCCCAATATCACTCCCATTAAAGGCATAAATACTTTGATCATAATCACCAACACAAAATAAATTTTTAGAATGAAACCCCTCTAGGAGTCTCCCTTGAAGTGGATTTGTATCTTGATATTCATCAACTAAAATCTCATAAAATTGAAAAGTATGTTTTTTTTGAATCTCAATCATCTCCAAAAGTAAATCATCAAAATTGACATAGCCATGTTCTTTTTTAAGATTATTAAATTCATCAAATAGATCTTGATAAATCATTACATAAGGTTTATGTCCAATATTTTTTTCACATACCCAAGTTTCAAAATCATCCTCATTACTAGAACTATTTAAAAAAAGTGAGTACAAATCATACAAATAGTTACTATCATAGGGTGTTGTTTCCCCATTTGTTGGAAAAATTCGTTTTTCGTACAAAGATTTAAAAAGAGTTTTGAGTTCATTTGGTCGCTTCAGTGCCACATTAATATCGAGTGATTTCATAAGCTTATAACTTACACTATGAAAAGTTCCAGAAACTATTTTAGAAGCAATTTCTTGCGAAAAATAAGTAGCAACCCTAGTTACCATCTCAGAGGCTGCTTTATTTGTAAAAGTAAGAAGTAAAATTTCATTTGGTGGGATATTATTTTGTAAAAGATGTGCGATTCGTCCAACTATTGTAGATGTTTTTCCAGTTCCTGCACTTGCTATTGTTAAATTGTATTTTATTTGTGATGTTGCTGATTTATATTGTTCTTGATTTAAATTTGTTAAAGGCATTTGGGAATAATAACTAAAAAAGTTTAATATTTTAAATCCATTTTGTAATTTGTTTAAAAAAGTTTATTTATTCAATAGTTTTGAATTATATGATTTAAAATAAAAAAGAGTTATAATCTTAAAATATTATATATAAGGAAAACTTTGTGTTACTTGTAAAAATTTTCTTTCTCTGCATCTTTACAGTAAGTTTATTTGCGGATACAATTGATCTAAATAAAATAGCACAAGAAGCTATACGCAACAAAAAAGTAGTTATGATATTTATCCATACGGAAGATTGTCCTTATTGTGAAAAGATGTTAAAAGAAAATTTTGAGAAAAAAAAAGACAAAGATAAGATTGCTAAAGACTACTATATGATTGATATAAATCTTGACTCATCAGATACGATAATATATAAAAAATTCAAGGGAACAACCTCTCAATTTGCTGATTATTTGCGTATTAAATTTTATCCAACCATCTTATTTATGGAGCATAATATTATCATCTCAGATATTAAGGGATATAGAAATCAAGAAAAATTCAAGATTATCCTTAAATATATCTCTTCCAGATCTTATGAGAGTATGGATTTAGAAACATTTACAAATGAATTAGAGATGAAAGAGTGATTTTATCTCTCTTTTGAATCCAATTCGTAAGGTAATGTTTCTTTTATCTCTTCAAATTTTAAAATTCGTTTTCCGTTATGATCTTTCACAAATGCCTTTGCATCACTTTCCTTTAGAAATGGGATTAATTCATTGCCCATTGGCCCATAAACATCACTTCGTATTACATAAAATGCTTTAAATCCGTCGATTGCATTTTGTGTGTAATAATCGGTCACTTCAAATTTAGTAACTTTCTCTTTTGATCTATTTGGATACTTACCCCATTTCAAAGGATTGAAATAAAATTTCATCAAATCTTTCACCCCATCAAAAGAATATGATTCCTCTCCAAAATAAAGTTTTGCAGCCCATTTTGGATATTTTGCTACAAACATTCCACATACTGGACATTTCTCATCTTCATGAACAACTACAACATTTTTATTTTGAATGAGTCCAAGCTTCTTCACATCCCAAAGATAAACACTTAAAGGATGAAGATATTTTTCCTCTAATTTTTCACAAATATCTTCACTAACAAGGTAATGTTTCAATTCATTGATCTCTAAAAACATATCAAAATCAATCTCATTCTTTTTACATCGACTTTGATAAATTTTTTCACCAATTTTATAATATCGTTTTACTTTAATATTATTCATCCATACACTATCATTTTCAAAATCTTTAATTGTATATTTTTTAGTTTCTTTATAAGGGAGAAAAATTCCTCTTTTTTCATCATAATATTTAATACTATTTTTTTCTAATCCATAATTCTTCTCATCACTAAAAACTCCATAATAAGAGCTATATTGCCTCATTCTTCCATTATGTAGTTTAGATATAAAATTAGTATTTGAATGAAGTTTTAAATTTTCACCAGTAACAGGATCCCATAATCTACCACTATCTTCTTGCAATAGTGGCACATCTGATAGAGCAAAAAGTCCACTCATCAAAAAGAATAAGTGGACTAATATTTTAATCATATTTATTTTCTCATTTTTGAACTAAATATAAACCGATGGCTTGTAATTGTTTATCATTGATATTGCCACAAATTTTTGATTCTTCTAGATATGATTTAGCCTCAGCAACAGATTTAAATTTTTTGTCTGTTTTTATACACATCTTTGCGTATATCATCTCACCCATTTTAGCAGATTTTGCTTGTCTCTCTTTTGTAGCAGCCATATCTTTTGCTTGTGTTGATTTCACCATTGCATAGATATCATTAAAATTTTTAAGCTCCCCACCATTTTTTCCTATAAAATCTTTTGCACCAGCAATAGTTCCAAATCCATAAATACTCACAGCACTCATAGTTCCTGGTTTATTGCTTCCAACTACATAGCTAGCCTCTTTTGCATCAATCATTTTCATAGTTAAATTATCAACAACTCTAATATTTTTCATTTTTTGATTGTTTACTATCTCATCCTCTACAAGACAAACAATTGAACAGTACTGTTTTTCTACACCATTTGCATTGGCTGCAAAGTTTGTTTTATAAAAATTATGAAGTGTCATTCCACAAACAGAACAAAACTCTTTGTGTTTTCCATTTTGTACATTAACAGCTTCTGCTTTAGAAACCGCTCTAAAATCTACTTGTGTATTTGCTTCACCCATACCAAAAAGTAAAGTTGAAAGAAGTGTTGTTAAAAATGCTGATTGCAAGATTTTTTTGAAAGTTATTGCCACAAAATGCTCCTTTTTTTAATTTGGAGCATTCTAGCAATAATGTGTTAAATGAAAGTTAAATACCTATAGAAGGATACCTGGATTACCTTTTACACCAATCATATCTGGAGTGTCAAGTTTAATCTTAGTGATATGTTTCATATTTTTCAAATATGTCTCACAAGTTTCCCATACTGGTTCACCCTCAGATTTAGATCCAACAGTTGACCAACCAGCCACTTTATACATTTTGTTTGGATCCATTGGTTTTCCAGTTTTTGTTAATCTGATATTAGTGATTCTTTTTCCAATTACTTGTCTTGGATCAATTGTATATGAGATACCACCTGTTCTTACCATATCTCCACCTTGTTGGTAGAATGGATCAGGATTAAATAAGTTATCAGCAACATCTTCCAAAATCATGTGAATATCACTTCCTTTCATATCTCTTGCATAAGTTTCAGGATATGTCATAGCAGTTTGAGTTGCTAAGTCATCAAAAGTGATAGCTTGTCCTGGTAAAAGTGATGTTCCCCATCTAAATCCTGGAGATAAAGAGACATCTGCACCTTTAACATCAATCAATGCATCACAAATGATCTGATCCCATGAACCATTAAAGTTTCCTCTTCTATAAAGTGATACATCAGTAGTAGCAATTACTCTATTAATTTGGCTTAGATATGGTTTTCTTACCTCTTCAATGTATCCTTTCATTTTTGGATCTTCAGGAATTAAATCTGAGAAAATTGGAAGAAGTGTAAATTTAAAATCTTTTACTTTCCCTTTTTCAACTTTTAAGTCAAGAACATTTAAAAATTTACCATTTGATCCAGCATTTGTCACATAAGTTGTCCCTGCTTTATTTTTAACAGGTACTGCCTCAGGTACACCATCATGAGTATGTCCACCCATAATAAAGTCGATTCCTGTACAAACTTCAGCCATTTTTTGGTCAACATCAAATCCATTATGAGAGATAACAATAACAGCATCTGGCTTCTCTTTTACTCTTACTTCATCAACTATTTTTTGCATATTTTCAGGATCAATAGAAAATGTCCAATCTGGCATATTGTATTGAGGATTTGCAATAGTTGAGTATGGGAATGCTTGACCAATAACAGCTACTCTAGCTCCATTTAAATCTCTCATAACATATGGTTTAAACATTCTCTCAGTATCTTCACTAAATGCTTGCCCAGCAATATCAGTACCGCTCATAAATGCATCTGATTTTACTTTAACATTTTGTGCAACGAAATCAGCTTTTAATAATTTTAAGTTTGCCATAACTTCAGTATCTTTATATGTAAACTCCCAGTGTCCTGTACAAACATCAACACCAAGCATATTAAGAGCACCAATCATATCTTTACCTCTAGTTTGTAAAGATGTCCAGCTCCCCTGCCAAGTATCTCCACCATCCATAAAGATAACTTTTTCTTTACCAAAACTATCTTTTAAATAATTTGCAACCGTTTGAAGTTGTGCAAATCCACCAACTTTACCCATGACTTTTGCATGCTTTTCAAAATCAAGACAAGTATATGCATATTCTAATCTTTTATTACCTTCAATTCCAAAATGATCTAAAAGTTTTTTTCCAACAATATGTGGTGGTTTCCCAAAGTTTCCATGAAATCCAAGATTAACACTTGGCTCTCTAAAATATACTGGTGTCAATTGTGCATGTGAATCTGTCATATGCAAAATTCTTACATTTCCAAAGTTATCTAGTTTATAATAATCTTCTACTTTTTTACTTTTTAAGTGTTGATTTTTAGTATGAGATTTTGCAAATACAGGTGCTGCACTTAGCATCGCTGTCATATATACAAATTCTCTTCTACTTAATTTACTCATATTTTAATCCTTAATTTTATTTTGTATTTTATGAATACTACCTCAATAAAAAAAGCCAAGGATTACTTGGCTTTTTTTATTATTTTGAATACAAATTAATATTTATATCCATCACCAGGGACTGCTAACTTCCACTCTGTTTCAGCTTCATGATCTTGAATCAGTGCAGTTATTGCAAATTTACAAGCTCTTTCAGCTGCTGCATCTGTAGCCATAGTATTTTTTGTTGGTGCGCCTTTTTCTAGAAGCACAATCTCTTTTGCTCCTGTATCAATAGCTTTTTGAGTTTGAGCTATATAATCAGTCGCAGGCATACCAAATCTCATAAATTCAATATTTTTCTTTACTGCAATTGGATTAAATTTTTTAGCTTGATCAAGTACTGCTTGCACTGTGTTATCTTTTGTATTACAAACTTTTGCTACATCTAATGTATAAGCATCGCTTGCTTTTGCTTCAGCAGGTGCTACTTGTGTTGAAAGTGCTGCTCCACATCCAGTAAAGAGGAATGCTAAACCAGTTAATACTGTTATTGTATATATATTTTTCATAGTAGTTTCTCTCCTTACTTTCTTAAATCTGGACCGTCAATTTTCATTCCATTTGACATATATCCCATGAAATAAAGCATCTCTTGCATATCTTTGCTATCATCTTTTGGTGGTTTTTGACCTTGATCAGTAATACAACCACTCATTCTATTTTCTAAAGTTCCTAAATGATCCCATTTAAGTCTAAAGACTGGAAAATGTGTTGTTTGTCCAACTAATGGAGACATAGACTCATTTCTAACTCTTTGCCCAGCACCTTGTACATGACAAGTTGCACACGACATTTTCAAATATCCTCTTTGAGAATAATAGTATTTTTTTCCTCTTTCATAAGCTTCAGTAGCCTCTTTTGTAGGAATTTTAATATCTACTACTTTACCAGCTTCAACAGCTTTTGATGCTAAAAATCCTTGAAAACTAGCAATATCACCTTTTTTAGTATCCCAAGGTTTTTCACCATTTTGAGTTAAACAATTATTAATAGCAACCGTTAAAGAAACAACAGCTTTTTTTGTTTCATCAAATTTTGGATACTGATTTGCTACAGTTGGATCTGGAAAACAAGTCGCTAAAGAATTTCCATTTGCAAATTTTTTAGTATATAGTTTTCCACCCTTCTCTACTGCATCTTCATAAGGCATTATCCCATCTTTAAATGTCAAATATTGATCTTTTGCCGCTTGATGATAAGAATAAGTTCCTATTCCAAAATCATTGTATTTAACACCTTTAATAAACCCTTTTAACTCTGCATCTGTTGAATATGGGAAAAATTTATCTTTATTCTTTTCACCATCTTCAAATTTATCTTCAAAATATTTTATAACTGCTTTTCTATCAATTTCTGCTTGTTCAGCAAATGCACTTGCATTTACTGTGCAAGCTGCTAATACTAGAAATACAGAAGATTTTGCAACTTTTAATAACATATCATCTCCTTTATTTTTTAGTTAATCTTTATTTAACTGCTATTTTATCTTCTTCTTTCTGCCCTAGTAAATCTACAGTTTTTATAACGATTTCATCACCTATTCCACCTTTGTAAGTGAATTTAATAAATGGGTCTTTTGAAACAAATTGACTTACTGACATTTCAAATACTGTTTCGCTTCCAACAGTAGCTATGATATAAGTTAAAAAGTTAGCAGGAACTTTTTTTCTTTCCGCTTCTGAATAACTTAACATATCGTGTTTAAACATACATTTTACTTCTACAATTCCATTGCTTGCTTTTGCTTTTAATTTCATATTATGATTCCTTTTTTTTCTATATTATATATTTTTATGGTACGTTGTGAGATAAGTAGTTATATCAACCACCACATCCACCGATAGTAACTTTTACCTCTTTAGTGATTGAATGTAATTTTCCATCAACATTTGCTACAATAGTAACTTTACCAGTTTTTTGCATTTTAATTCTAATTGCATAATCAGCAGTTGCTTTAGAACCCATTGTAAATACTGCAACTGTAGCTTCAGGATTTGCATCTTGGAATACAGCTATAGTTTTAGCTTTTAAATCAGTTGTAAAACTAATTGGTATAACAGCACCATTTTCAGCTATATCTGGAGCAGATAAAGCAATTCCACCTTCAACTAAAGCACTTGAACCAAATACAGCTTTGATAGCTTCATCTACTTTTGTAGCAGTCCATGCTTTTGGTTTTGTTGCTCTAAAATCTTCTGCACTTAAAGTAGCTGGTATCATAGATACAGCTGCAACACCTAAACTTAATCCTAAAAAATTTCTTCTATTCATTCTTTTCTCCTCAAATTTTTAATTAATCGTTTTCAAAAAAGCAATAACTGCTTTTATTTCGCTATCACTTAACCAACCACTTTTACCAAATGCTGGCATAGCAGTGATTTTACCTCTTGTATTATATGGATCATATATTACTTTATACAACTCTTCCTCTGGCCAATAAGATAATCCGCTTAGTGTTGGTCCAAAACTTCCAGGACCATCAAGTGTCTTACCGCTGATAGCATGACAGGCTATACAGTTACCCTTTGTATTAGTTGTAAATATTTTTTCACCCTGTTTCACAAGATCTTCATTTGCAAAAATATTTGTAACTAACAAACCACTAATTGCTGATACAACTAGTAATTTTTTTCCTACTTTCATATCGACTCCTCCATTTTTTTAGTAATCTTTGAATACCAAGACAAAGAAATTATAATAAAATTTTATAAAGAATGTCAAGTAAAATAACAAAAAAAATGATTTATTTTCATATTATAAGTCTAGATTTTTACTATTATAAGTTTAAGAAAATATTTTACATCATAATACCTATAAATAGGGCATTATGATGCTATATCTATAGCTAAATATTTTCTAAAAATAGGGCTTATTTTTTAATATTTTAAGACTTATATCTTATAATATTTTATTATATTAATATAACTTATAAGAGTTATTTTCTGATAAAATATTTTTTATATAAAAAAAGCCTACTCTTCAAAAAGAGTAGGCTTTTAAATTTAAAATAAAATATTGTTTTACAAAAATTATTTACTTGCTTCCATCATATAATCAACAATTTTTTTGAAATCATCATTACTCATATCATATCCACCTTTTGGAGGCATCCCATTGATTCCATTAATACCATTACTATAAATTTTCTCAATTCCTTTAGCACTTACCTTTGCCCAAGCATCTTTATCTCCAACGACTGGAGCTCCAATAGCTGCATTTGCATGACATGAACTACATTTTTCATCATATGCACTTTGCATAGGATGAGCTGATTTATTTTCAGGGACAAACCAATCTCTTTTTGTTGAAGGTGTTGGTTGGAAATCTTTTAATTCATTTGCGATTTTAAGAACAGGCACTTTCCCTTTAATACAGTTAGTCATACATTTAGTACCTTTACCGTAATTTTTAGAATCACTCATAAATACTTTCATATTTTTTACACCCTGTTTTGGATTTTTAGGTGTATCAACTTGTGGATAAAATCCATTAGCATTTGGCATTTTAATTTTTAAGAATTTCTCTCTATCTAATACATACCCATCTTCTAAAGTTTTCCCATCAATTTTGATGTTATTAATTGATAATAAATATGCAACGATTGCATAAGTTTCACTATTACTCAAACTTTTTGGATTTGGAAATGGCATAGCATCTTGAATATACCAAAAAAGTGTACTAGCATATGGCCAATAACTTCCAATACTTCTTTGTGGAGGATCCATATTTGGTTCATCATCAGCTGGATTCATAAGCTGATTTTTTAAACTATCAACACTTCCACCAACTAAAGCTGGATATCCTTTTCCACCACTTCCAAAATCACCATGGCACATACCACATTTAGCATCATAAAGTTCTCCACCTTGTTCAACAGAACCTTGTGCTTTTTTTGGTTTTCCATCTTCACCAAGAACAACTTTTCCATGTTTCATATCAAATTCAGGTGCACCTGTACCATCAGGCATAACATCAATATTCCAAGCAGCAAGTTCTGTTTTTGTAGGAACTCTACCGTGATTAAATTTTACTTTTTGTTCATTTATATAATACGATGTGTATTTCCCTTTTTCTACATTATATTTTATACCACCATCTACCGCTCTTTTATCTAATGCATCTGCAGCAAAAGCTGAATTCATCGTGAAAGTTGCTAGTAAACCTACCCCAATACAGGTAATCGCCTTAAGCTTTATGTTTTCTAATATGTACATTATTACACTCTCCTTTTTCATTTATTTGCCAAGTTACGATTCCATTTCTATGATACACAGATTCAACACCAATTACTGAAGTTTCTTCATCAATTGTAGGTTGCACATTATTCATATCATCTATTGCTCTACTTGCTAACAGAAGTGGTTTCCCATCCCATTTTGTAATATAACTAAATCTAGTCCAAGATTTTGGAAGCACTAAACCTTTTAATTTAGCTTCTACCCAATTATTTCCACCATCAAAAGTGATATCTACACCTTTAATAGTCCCCTGACCTGACCAAGCAAGCCCCTCAATTTCTACCATATCTCCAATTTTAAGTTCAGTCCATGGTTTTTCAGGACATGGGCTAGTTACTACAGAGTTTACCTCATTTACCCAGAAATACTGGATAGCTTTCCCTGATTTTTGAAGCATTGTATATTTTGAAGTTTCCTCTTTTGAATGCCATGGTTTATCAGAGAACTCTAATCTTTTTAACCATTTAGTATTTAAGTTACCTTCCCAACCTGGTAAAAGAAGTCTTAATGGATATCCTTGCTCAGGTCGTAATGCTTCACCATTTTGTCCCCACACAAGCATTGCATCATCAAGTGCTTTTTCAACTGGAATAGTTCTTGGATTTCCAGCATTATCGCTTCCTTCCGCAAGCATCCAAACAGCATCATCTTCCAAACCAATATCATCTAAAACAGTTTTTAGCATAACACCAGTCCACATAGCTGAAGACATCATCCCTTTTAGGAATTGAAGATTATTAAATTGTGGTCCTCTCCAATCTGTTGATCCATTTGCTGGACACTCAATAAAATAAATTCTACTTTCACTTGGATATTTTTTAAGCTCATCAAGAGTTAAAACTATCTCTTTTTTTACTTTACCATGAATCATAAGTCTAAATTCATTTGGATCAACATGAGCAGTTCCCCCATGATTTCTTGTAAAGAACAATCCATTTGGAGTAATAATTCCTTCTGATTCATGTATTGGACACATAGAAACAGATGCATACATATCACCTGATGATAGTAAATCTGTAACTCTTCTTACATTGTTATGCTCAAATGGAGATGGCAATCCATAAGGATTTTTTGTAACCAAATCACCTAACTTTGTCCCCCAAGGTGCTTCACCAATGATCGCATGATCATCAGCTCTTAAACTTATTGGTGACAATACTTGTGCAGCTGCAACTGCACCAACAGAATAGATCGCTGTTTTTTTAAAAAATTCTCTTCTAGTAGTTGGCATCTCTGCTTGAACAGTGAGATCTTTTTTAAAGATTTCGCTTATTTTCTTCATTTTTCCTCCTAAATTATAGTAATTAACTTATCACTAAGATGTGAGATTATAAAAGAAAAATTTATAATTGTCAAGGAATTTCAGTGTTCAACTATATTAATTTTACTTATATAATTGCCTTTAATTATTATTATAAGAATGGCTTTCTTATCCCATTATATTGGCTATAATAACTAATTTATTATTATTTTTTAATCTTAATTTATGGAAAATTTGATTATCTTTTTAATAAAATTACTTAAGGTTAAATAGTGAATAATTCACATCAAATAATCAAATTATATAAAGCAAATAAAGAGACTAAACAAATGGATCCAATGGAATCATTAGAGCTTCAATTAGGTGGAGTTATTGGTGATAAATATTTTGGTAGAGAAGATAGAGAGGTTCTTATCTCAAGTATAACTGGGTATCAATTAGCTCTTGAACATGGAATATCTATGAAATATGGGACTTTAGGGGAAAATATTCTAACCAATATTCAGCTTTCAAATCTTAGTATTGGAGATAAACTACAAATAAGAGATGTAACTTTAGAAATCAGTATGCTTTGTCCAGTTTGTACCCACTTAGCTACCATAGAAAAAAAGCTACCAAAACTTATAAAAAATGATCGAGGTATTTTTGCTAAAGTGATCCAAGGTGGGGAAATCACCATGAATGACACAATAAAATTATTATAAATAATTTTCTTTTCTGTCGCTAAAGTCGAGTTCTGTCCCCATTTGTTTGTATTTATCAAAATAATACAATACAAAATTTTTAAGGTTTTCATTATTTGGAAGAAAATATTTTTCCTCTTTTGTAGCAAATTGATGAAGCCAAATAGTAGCATCTTGTTTTTCTAGATAATGAAGTGCCAAAGAGGAATACACAGAGATATACCAATCTTTTAAAAGTTTGATTTTCATCTCACTTTTATCAATATTTAGTTTTTGACTTTCCTCATCAAAACTCAAAACTCCACTACTAAAAAGTCCACTAAGATGGATCAATCCCTCACAATAATAAGGTTGTACTTCATCAACTTCCATCCAACCGATAAGCCCAACTGCTCTTTTAATCGTATCGTTTATCACATACTTTTCAAGTTCTTTTTCATCATTTTCATTATCGATAAAAAATGATACAAGCCCTCCAGTTGTCGCTTTGAACTCTTCAATATTTTTGAAATTCCCTGTTTTATTCATCACAGATTCGCTCATCTCATCACACCATAAAATATGTCCAAATTCATGCCCAATCGTAGTAATATCATACACTCTATGCCAATCAGCTGTATTTTTAAATAAAAAATTTCTCTCACCAGTTAAAAATTCTTTTCCAAAAATATCCGATGCAAGTTTCAAAAATGGCTTCGCACGAGTTGTTTGAAGTATCTCATCACTAAAAGCAAAGATTTTTTTTCCGCAAGCTTTTGATATTTTTTCATCATTTGGTACAACTTGAGCTGAAAAAAGTCCGTTATATTCAGCTCCAAAAAAGAGTGCAGGACGACCAATATAGAGTTGCACTTTGTCCAAACTTTTTTGACAAAAATCAAAAGTAGTTTTGTATTTTTTCTCACTATCTATCGTAAGATAAAGTTCATTTGACATATTTTTAAGTTTTTTAGCTCTTTGATTTTCACTTTGATAGGTTGGATTTACCAATCTTATATCCCACTCTAAAGCAACTGCTTTTCTATAATGATCTTCATAATACTCCAAAGGATGCCCAATTTGAATTGGAGAAGTTATCTCCATCCAAGCTCTATCTACTTCACTCCAATAATGAACCAATCTATCTGGACGCTTCTCACTAAATGCTGTGATTAAACTTTGAATATATTTGACATATTCCCATTTTTGTCCATAAATCTCATCTTCAAGCTCTATCAAACTATCGCTAAACTCCTCCAAAGCATCAATTACCGATAAAACCTCTTTTTTAAAAGCTTTGATATAGGCTTCACTTTTGTATTCATTATTCTCATCTTTTAGAAGAACACTGTAAGATCTATCAGCTGTAAGTTCATCGTGACCCAAATCAAAAAGATTATTAATCTCTAAGAATTCCATTACTTTCTCGTCAGTTTTAAATTTATTGATGAGTTCTTTATTTACTCCATTGATAATTAGTGCTGTCCAACTGCTTTGCCAAACAGTCATAGCAATCCCAACTTGATAGACCCCTTTGAAAATTTCTCTATAAAAAGGGGTCAAAAGATTTTCTTCTTGGATATATGCTATCGTTTCATTGTGGTAATCATTCCAAAACTCAGCTACAACTTTATAAGCAACTTCAACCAACTCTACGATTTTCTCTTCACTTATTTCTCTTTTTTTCAAAACTTGCACAAAACTATCATCGCGTAAACTTACAAGTCGCCCAACAAGTGCCACTCGTAAATCTTCACTCATCTCCAACCCTAACTTTTGAGCCATCACATCAATAATCTCTAGTTGATCAAATTGATTTGTTTCCAAAAATGAATAAAGTTTATTGACCTCTTTTTTCTTTTCACTCAAGTGGTCATATAGTTTTTGTACATCTTCTAAAAATTTATTTTGCATATTTTCTTTTATCCTTTTATCTCTTTTACTTTATCCCAATAGGAAAATCGCTAATCGTATTTGGTTTGCTCCCCGCTGGTGTTTGTTTGCCGTTTGTTAGTTTTTTGACCCTCTCACTCACATAGTAGCTTAGTCCATCGACAGTTATTTTACCGTTGCCCATCATATCGGCTTTCCCTTCTAGCCCCTCAACCAAAGCTTTTGTAAATGCTCCGTTATTCCAAGCTTTATCTTCAAGGCTGTATTGTTTGCCTGTACTTGAAGTGAACACTACGACCCCATTTTCCGCATCATTTAGCTCTTGTACTAGCCCTGTTGTATCGATACTTCGTCGTTTTCCCATGATATTTCCACTATGACAAGCATCAGCGAAAAGGATCACTTTTCCTGCAATACTCGCAAGTGTCGTTTTAAATTCACTAAAAGCCACCCCAGTTCTTTTGAGTTTGCTATCATCGAAGTTTACAGGCAAAAAGTAAAAATGCCCATTTTCATCATTGACCCCATGCCCAGCGATAAACACCATCGCCACATCACGGCTTGTCGTCTCTTTTTGTATCCATTCAAGTCCGTCCAAAATATTATCTTTTGAAGCCTCTTTATTGGTGAGGGTTTTGACCACTACATCACTATAAAGTTTCCCTTTTTGTTTACCCATCACATTTGCAAAATCTTTTGCGTCTTTGGCACTAAAATTGAGCCTTATCTCTTTGTCATCATACTCCGCCACCCCGATAGCTAAAACATAAAGTTTTGGTTTGAGGATATTTTGAGCCTCGCCTAGATAATTTATCACAAAATCGACAGGTTCACTGTAGCCAAATTTATTTTGAGCTTGAATGCTTAGAGTTCCACTTTGTTTTGGTAAAGTGAGGTTTAGAGTGATGGTGTCATTATCTATCTTTGGTTTTAAGGCTCTTGTGTTTTCTAGCGGTCGCCCATCAAAGAGGTATTTATAAGCGATGATTTCAGACTTGCTTATCACTCGCACTTTTAGATTGACATTGCCATCTTTGGTATGGGCTTCGGGATATTGAGCAAATGTCAGATATGGCGGTAAACTTTCACTTATGCTTACTTTTTGCTCTTTTTTCCCCACTTTTGCCAATGCTTCACTCAAAGTATAGCTATCAAGCAAATATTCAAATAGCTCTGGTTGATAATATTTCTCTTTAAATCTCCCCACAGGATAACTCAAAGCCTCTTTGTCTGAGCCTTGATTGATATGCCA
>DYPS01000066.1 GCA_020719775.1 Desulfosporosinus sp.
GAATGGTAGCATCCCAAACTTAGTTGGTCTTGCATCCACTTCTGCAGATACGGTATACTGAATCATAAGTAAGGGTAGGTGGGCAAACTCCGCATGAATATCCGATAAGATAGTATCCAGGTTTACAGATGCACTTTCCATCAACATAGTTCTCATAAGGATTGCAAGCGAGAACACAAAGACCGAGATTAGAGATATATCCCTTATCGCAAACACAAGATTGAGTATTATAATCGTAAGTTGAGTGAAGTGGGCAGGTTCCGCATGTTCCATCAGCGAGTTGGAAATACTGAGGAAGACAGACACAGCTTTGAGATGAGATATCATAGATTCTTTTTTCATCGCATGGAATTCTGCAAATACCAAGACCTTGATCATAAACTTCATTCCAGTCACATTGTCCACAAATACCCTTGACTGGATAGTATCCAGTAATACAACAACATTGTCCATTTTGGAAAATTTCATTAACTCCACAACCAATCACACAGTAGTTACCTTTATTAGTATATCCTGAAGGACAACCGCAAGATTTAGTAGTAGCACTGAAAGTAGTGTTTCCTAGACATTGAGTGCAGGTATTGTTAATACGGAAGTAAGAAGTAGCGCATTCACATACTCCACTAGTCTTGTTATAAACTTAATTGGCGTTACATGGTTGACGGCAA
Source organism: Desulfosporosinus sp. (assembly GCA_020719775.1). Lineage (GTDB taxonomy): Bacteria > Campylobacterota > Campylobacteria > Campylobacterales > Arcobacteraceae > CAIJNA01. The sequence continues at coordinate 669 of DYPS01000066.1, forward strand.
ATAGCGAGAGTAGCATCATAGAACTGTCCAGTTGGGCATTTAGAGCAGGTTCCCTTGATGAGATAGTATCCAGTTTTGCAAATGCAGACTTGATCAACTAAAACTTGATTTGGATCATAGCATGGGCTGGCCTTGACTGGTAGTGGGGCGGGGTTAACTGGAGCTCTAGTAGCGGGGATACAGTTGTTGTTGTTAAGAACGTATCCTTGGATACAATCACAGGCGCTGGTATATCTATTATAAGTAGAGTAGGCCTTGCAGCTGCCGCACTATCCATTGATGTTGAAGAATCCTCCATTGCAGATACAGGTAAGAGTGTTGATATCCAAAACTTGGTTGACACTACAAGTTGGTCTACAGATGGCAAGTTGAGCATCATAATAGTTGGGGGATACACAGTATGTACAAACACCTTTGATCATGAAGAAGTTTTCAAGACAAACGCAGTTTCCATTGACTAGTTTTTGATTGATGGTGCAGACAGGTACTACAGGTTTAGGAGCTGGGGCGGGAGGATTGTAAATGAGGGCACAAAGTCCATTGACGAGAGCATATCCTGAAACACAAGGACAAGAGAGAGTTGGTAGATCGTAAGCGGAATATGGAGGACAAATATCACATTTGTTACCAATGAGGAAAAATCCTTTATCGCATCCGCATCTTCCATCTTTATAAATTTCGTTTTTGCCGCAAATAGGGACGATGTTAGTATAGGGGACGCAATCAGCGCCCTGGAAGTAGTATCCGACGATGCAGACACACTGACAGAGAATATTATCGTATACTTGGTTGTAAGGACAGGTGACTTGAACTGGGGTTGGACCAGTAGGAGCAGGAATATAGGTATTGGCTTGAACTCCTGAAGTAACAGCATTGGCGTCTCTGTTGCCTAGGGTTGTCGAATCTTGGATGCCTGATCCGTAGATGTACTGGTAAGTTTGATTTCCTGAGGTGTAATAGGTTGCACTATCACCCACTGTGGCAGACTGGGAGTAGAGAGCCACGAGCAAAAGCGAGAGGAGAACCGTTTTTATGGTTAAGTTCATTTTTGAAGTCTATTGATCTAAAAATATATTATTAATGTTTTCAGCTTCATAAATATTCGGCGGAATGACACTGTGTAGGCTGTCCTTCAAAAACATATCACAAACACTACCTTCGCTTCCAAACAACACTAAAAAATAGCCAAAACATCATTTTCCATATTTGATTCCTGATAACCTAATCCCCATTTCTAATAATGAGTAGAAAAGTCATTCCAAATTAATTTAAAAACACCAAATGATTTAAAATAATGGAACTTTTACGCAATAGTTATGGTTTCATAAAAATTAGCTAATAGTTTCGACAATTCTCATCTAATTTTTAATTCACTCCTCTATACATTTCTATTATATTGGAGACGGAATCCATGCTTTAATCATGTTGTTGGGCTCCTCTTCTTTCGAAAAGCTTTGATTATTTATAAGTTTGCATTGGCTGCTAACTTTGAACTGCGTCCCTCCAAAACATTAATTTTAACTTTTTAATCTATTTATCATCATTAATTAGATACGAATTCTTCTTTCAAATACTGTTTCATCAATCAAACTCTTTTACTTTTATATATTTTCACTTCCTGTTTACCAAAAATATTTTTGAACAAATTTTCCATAAAATATAATTAATTGCAAATCTATTTTCATTTTAATGTAACCTCATAAATAAGAATGTTTGTGGCAAACTTCGGCAAAATGATTAGATATTATATATGATTGATTTAAAATTAGTAAATTTTAGTATTAGGACAATTAGGAACCTTCAATCTACCACAACAATCAAATCAAAAACCATCATCACTATGATACAGACTGCATCTCATCTTTATCTGACTGTATATGAACTCATACACTCTTTTATGATATTTTTGATGAGTTTAATCCTGATTAAAAAATGGCTGAATGGATGATGAACTTCTCCAGCTGAAACAAAAACATGCACAGTTGAACAGTGCAGGCAGGCATCTTCAAAAAAACTGCGACTTCATCAAAATCCAACAACTAAGTAAATCCAATAATCTCTCCATTTCTTCACTTACTCACTCATCACAATAAAAATATTCAAAACCCCCACTCAACAATCATCCAAAATACAATAGTTTTCATTTTACCACTTTTCTATATTCCATCAAAACAAGCCAAGTTATTTTAATTATTCTGTGTTGATGCTAGGTTGTAAAAAACTAGTAATAGTATATTTAGTAAATAAAGATGCAATCGAAATCAGGAATTAATCAATTGCCGTTTCTACCTCCTGAAACCAAATATACGTTATTGACGTTGGGACCATTGGTGTTAATACCACTGGCATCGTAGTTACTAGATTGAGTCACTGTTGCTGAACCTCCAGCTCCCCATGATGGTCCATACGCACTATAAATGTATCCAGGGTTGCTGGTGAATGAACTTCCGGTATCTTGAGCTTGATATGGGAGAAGTTTAATATCCTCTCCAACGAAGTAGTATCCTGCATCACAAACACAAGCATTAAGATTCCAATCATAAGATGAGTGTTCAGGGCATGTGATACAAGCTCCACCGATTCTAACATATCCATTCTGACAGAAGCAGCAGCACTCATAAAAGTATTAATTAAAACCGCAGGTAGGTTTAATAAGTAGTGAACATTTTTGAGTATTACTGTTGTATACTTCATTATTCTTGCATCGGTTGCATTTGCCATCAATGAGATAGAATCCAAATGCACACACGCATTTCACTGCTGATTAGGAATAGACCTAGTTAACTCCGCATTCGACGATGATACAGTTTCCATCAATTAGTGAATATCCAGGGCTGCACCTGCAGGCATCGTACTGAGCGTAATAGGTTTGATTGACTGGACATCTTTGGCAGATGTTTTGAATAACGATCAATCCTGGTTGACAAACACATACTCCATCGAGCAACACTTGATTGGCGGCACAGGGGTTAAATCCAGTGCACCATTGAGTGATCTCGTCATAAACGTATCCCTCGGGACATTGAGCACATTAGCCGTTGACACGATAGAATTTATCAATGCAGTCGCACAATAGACTATCAAGGTTTAACACCTCATTTTTGTTACAACGATAACAGTGGTAATCTGTGCAGGTAGCAACTTTGGAGGCGGGTTTACAGTTTTTACAGTTTTGAGCTGAGACGACTACTGCCAGCAGCAGTAGGAGAGCGATGGCTATCCTCATGAGTTTTATCGATTTTGATGTAAATTTAACAATATAATGACTTTGCCAAAAATATAAATTAATTCGTCGGACGCACCACTGAACTCGTGCCTCCTCTCCCACGCAGGGGATGTCTTCACAACTCCCAGCCCCAATTATTGCAATTTCTACTTTTATAATCACCCCCCTCCACTTTTTATTTCCAGGCTAGCTTTTAACTGCTCACGTCATAGGCGGTTCATTCTTCAGGTTAAGCATGAATATCAATTCTAAACTGATAGTATTGTCCATTTGATGAAGTATCTTATATTTTAAATATAATTTCAAATCAAACTAAATGTAAATCAAGACAACTTTGCCTTTATCTGGCAAATATAGAAATAATGACTACGAATCAATGACAAATATGAATAATAGAATCATAAATTTTGCTATTTGAAGTCAATTACTATATTAGTTGCCTTAGTAAATATTGTTTACTCATTGATTTACTTAAACTATTACAATTGTTCATGTTTGGCCTGTTCTTTATTTATTATCTATTGTTTTACTGAAATATTCTGGGTTTTCTACTGAACAGAAACTAAATCTTCAGCATTACTAGTTACGAGCCTACTAGAAATCTAATTCAGTAATTGGTTCTTCTCCAGACAATTTCCAACAAAAACACCAGTAACCAACGATAAAATCATTAAAATTATCAACACCATCAACGAAAAACCACCTTTACTTTTGTTACCAACAGCTTTAGACTCATTTTCTATATTTTATTGTGCTTTTATTTTTTATTCTTATTTATTCATATTTGGCTCCTATTTGACTATGCTCCCATCGTCCTTACTTCTTATGACTTGATGATTGCCGCTTAAACTCTACTGTTCTATGTCATTTTATTTTTAATTTGATCTAAACGGTAAAATCAACGAGCCCTATTTCTATTAATAAGGCAAATTCTATAAAGCTTTCTTATAGATTTCGTTGAATTCATTATGAGTTGGTTGTTGTTTGATATCATAATTGTCTCCAGTTATTGGTACCCATTTTATTAGCAGTTTAGTCTTTTCAATGTCCTCCTTCTAACCAGTGAACTTGATTTTAATCAGCGCAATTGATTTTTACCCTCTATTATCAAGCAAAACACCAAAAGCTGGTCTGACATCGACTAAATCCTTCATGTTTGTTTTAATCTGTCTTAAGTTAATGATACTTTAAATAGGATGGGGTTGGATTGACTCAAATTATTGATCTTGGCATTCCTTATTACGAGGGCATTGATGGAGTTGATGTCGATCAGCACTTACTTGTAAGAAGTAGCAAGAGTGGACATTGGATATAATTTATAAAAAGTACTATTAATTTAATATATTTAACTCTTACTCAAATAAAGATATTCTTATCAATATATTTTCGATCCTTAAAGCTAAAGTAAATCATCCAGTAATTTCCTATATTTTCAAAAGATAGAAACCGTCAAATAGCGAATCATAATATTCTTTACTTAACAATAAAGCAATGAAACAATAATAGTTCATGACAGACTAACTACTCGTCTTCAACTGCCAACTTTGCCTCAAAAAGGCCCAACAACCCATCCTAACAAGATGCGGACATCTCTACTGGTAATAATCATATCGATACAGCTGGCAATGCTACTACCAATAACTCATATTGTCATCCAAATGCAAATGCTGTCTAGAACAAACTTAACAGAATGATATATATCCGGTGTTTATCGATCATGATCTGGAAGTTAAATCCAATGTGAATATACCGGATAGACCGCAACCTATAAATCTTCCGAAAATAGCAAATGCAAACATCATAGCCAATAATGATAGATTTAATAAAAATAATATCGTCTTGGGACATACGCTGGCTGGTAATATATTTTTGCCAGCTTTGGGAGTATCTGCTCTAGTACTTATGAAATGAAATAGAGTCAAATGGACGATCCTGCATAGAACGACCCTTAAAAATTAACAAGTTTTCGCTTAAAATGTATCTTCATAATATGCATAACTCTTCTGTTAATTCTTTTCAGCATTTTCCTGCTACTTTGATAATCATAACTATATACAAAATATCATTCATAACCAATAGCATTTAACACACGCTCAAAAGATACCAAAGATAACTATAAACGAACTGCTGAGAAAAACATACTCAACATGTCGTAGTCGATGTTCATGCAGGCTATGAAGAGGATTGATTTGTCGATGGTTGGGATATCGAGATATTGACTTAAAATTATTAGACCGAGCGAGAGAAGAAGCATGATTGCGCTTAAGATGCACATGTAGTATATTTCAATGAAAAGACCCATTTATTTGCATTCGAAAATGTTACGCCAGGATTTTCGCATGGATTTGCATTTGCTGATTTTCCTAGTTTTGAGAAGATGTTTAATGATGCTAGATTTGAGAAAGCACTAACTTCTTATAACTTATCGCCTGGACTTCATTACAAATCGATTGATCCTAAAAGCAATATAGATGCAAATTCCAAAGAAAATAAGTAGAACCGCCTGGATCCACAATTGATTGATGGATAAAATGGAAAATAGATAGGAACTGAGTAGGAAAGTAACTGAAGAAACTAGTTAGTATGAGTTGGTTGTTATGTTGCGATCGATTGAAGTTATATCTCCGCTTATTCGGTTTATGTATTCGCAGTCTAAATTTTTTGATTTTATTCTATGGAATATTGAGTAGGCTATCTTTTGAGAAAATGAAATCAGAGTCAAATAAAATAAGAGGGGTATTATGATCTGATAGGCCAGACCGATAAAATCAAATGAAGAGTATTTTTAAGCAATGATATTTTTGGTAATTTGAAAATTGTAATACTTTCCCAAAAGTACCATCAAAATCATCATAATTAAACATCCAACATTCAAAAAAGATACATTTTCCATTATATACTTTCTAATTAGCCCAATTGATATTAACCCTTTTTCATGAGCCGATTTAATAGCCACATCAGCAATAGAAGTCAACACAGGCCTTATAGAAGGTTATGCCCCATCCTACAACATAGACTATGATAGTTTATTTTCGTTTTCAATCTCCTAAAAAACAGTTGCAGCAAAATTAATTATTCTTCGGCAGGAGTATATTATTTCAACCATCATATTGGCTGTGAATAGAAGCTAATTTATTGGATTTTTTATGAGATTGATAAGTATTAAAATTATGTATTACTCGTCCATAATGTAACTGCGGTCTGTCCATACAAAGACGTAGAGATTGATTAAGGTTGGAAAAAGTAAACTGACCAATTTTGATACAATTTTTAAATATAAAAATCTTCTATTAAACACCAACTCTTTCTATCTCTATTTGACCAATTCTTACATAGTACAATTTGTTATATTAAAGCTAAGCCTTCTATCCTTCTGATTCAAATAGTTACGGCTGAAAGTAAAAGTAAAGTAATTGATTACAATGTTACTGACAAGGTAAATAAGAACCAAAGAAACGAACAATGTGAATAGAGGTGTCTTCAATAAATAACTAATCATGAGCGAGAGTAGCACCAATATTTATAGAAGGTCAAAGAGAGCTGTGAGAAAAGCGTAGGTTAGATTGCCGATGAGAGAGCAGTCGTATTCTATTAAATTGAGAATTTTTCCTAATTTTATAAAAATGTACCAGTTATTGTATAATAGTTGTCAAGTATGTGCCAGTAGACTCTGGCGAAGTATTCATATCCAACCGAAGTGTAACCGAAATCACACACTAAATTCACTAAGCTTTTAGTAAGTTTATAACTCAAAATTATCAAAACAAGCCAAAAGAATGAAATATCTTCACTAGACTCAGATAGATAATGATCGATAATATACTTGCTGATGAAAGGTGATGATACCGTCAGTCCCAATTGCCCTACAAAAAGCATAAAAGTCACCCAAAATTTAAAAGGATTGATTTTGATCAAATTTAATATCAGAATTAAAATGTTTTGTAATGAAACTGCTTTACTTCGAATGAGTTTAAGTCGATTTGTTGAGCTTAAGAGATGTTTGAATTTTTTAATGTGAATACCTGTACCTTCATTGACCTATCTGATGATTCCACGAAGATTGTAGGTGGGCATTCAGCAAGCAGGCAACTATATTAATATTATACTGATATTTATTACTTAAAAATACAAATAAAAGAGGATTATCAAACTATATCAATATCATTAAAATTTGATGTAAATGTAAATATCTGCATTCGCCAAGGCATACAATCTTAATTTTGATTAATAGACGTGATATTTGACAGATTTAGAATATTTATTTTGCTAAAAGAATTGCAATCATTTTATTAGCTAATTTTAATGACTTCTAACTTCCAGTAGAGCTGAAAATTCAGATAAACTTTGATTTTCTTATTTATTAAAATTAAATTTTGATCATTTTAAAGCTAATTACTTTTGCTCAACCTATTTATCAATTCCGTCCAAATTGTTTCAAATTTCTCCTATTTTTTCAAATCACAATTATTTTTTCAAATTACTAAAAAACAATTTTCCAAATATTTTTATGAACCAAGCTTCCTTTATCGAGTAATCCTTTTTCTTTTTGATTTTATGTTAAAAACATTTTCGTATTGGACGGAAGTCAGGTATTGTTTCTTCAAATATATTTTTCAGAAATGGAATAATTAATTACAAAAGATGATCTTTTCGAAAAATAAATCTTCCTGCGCCTATGCAAGTATTAATTCTCTTATTTAGAAGTATGCAAGAGCAAACCCAAACTATAGAATGCTTTCAGTTCTCTCAATCACTACGAACGAAGTTCAGAAAGAAAGGAAAATATTTATGAAGAACTTATGAATGAACTTGAAGTCGAAGATAGTCAGTATATACAAAGACTATTGCAAAAAAATAATAGTCCAACTGCAGGAAACTTTAAAAAAAATCACAAATTTGACCAAGGGGATAATCAGAACCTATTTGCATAAACAAAAAAAATATCCGAAAAGAAGGAAAAGATCCAATAGCTGAGCCAAGAGAGTGAAGATATACCACAATTTGGTAAAACTCAAAAGATAGGCTCAGCCGTATAAAGAGCCAAAATTCACAAACAGCGTGAAAGTGAGAGTGAAAGCTGCAGCGATGATGGCCAAGTCAGTCATAAATTCATCAATCGAATCGACAATTATCTATCAAATTTAAGCAGACAAAATAAACCAGTTCGAGTATAAAGAAAAAGTTCAAAAAATGAGAGATAATTTAGAAAAACAATTGATGTCACCGAAAAAACACAAAATAGAAATGAAGCTTCAATTAGTGCAGCAAAATATGAGATATTGATGAATAAATTGAGAGAGTCACTCTTTGAAAATGATCGTTTGGAATGTGAGTTGTAGTAAAAATAGGAAGAAATGAAATAAATGAAAATACTTGTGAAATCTATGTTTAATTAAATGCATGAGCTTAAAACATAGCTACAACAATAAAAACAATAAAAATAACGATATTCTCTCATGCTTGAAGATTTTGTATCCAAAATAGACTCAGTACGCTCATCAAAAGAAAAACACTATATTCCCAACCATCAGAAAAGAAATTCACACACTCCCTGCTCGAATTCGTTCAGTCGATAGGACTTTTTCAATAGAACTGACCTGTAAACAATTTTAAATGACCGAACTAATCATTTCGAATTATCTCGGGCAAATCGAGAATGTGAACAAATAAATTCTTTAAAAAAAAAAGGCAAAAAACAATAAAAACATCGCTATAAAATGAGTTAGAACTATTTGGATATAATGAGTAAAAACGCATCTCAAGATACTGCTTCTATCTATCAAGATCACTCCTTTTAATGATCATATATTTTATATCAGTGCGATTAACCTCAATTATTAAAGATTTTATTATACGATATATCGAACATATTATTCACATCTCCATCAAAATACTCGTAATTTAATAGGAAAATAGTCTTTCTTATTTAGATGCAAATTTATTGGATAAATTATGATCAAATTAATAACGAGTGAATGTATTTAAATGACAATCATGCTTTAATCTTTTCGTTCTCGAGGTGAGCTCTGTGAACAACGAATGGATGCTCGCTGACGGCACTCTTTCCCCAGAATTAGGGAGAGTTGAACTCGAAGGCAGTCTTGATGGCAGCGAAAGCGGCTTTAATGAAGTTTCCTCTAGTTCTAGTCTTTCCTTCAGTCTTGGTGTAAACATCGTGGATACCGGCGAACTGGAAGAGCTTTTTGGTCACGGGGGGAGCAACCAATCCGGTTCCTCGAGGAGCGGGAACGAGTCTAACCTTTACGGATCCACTCTTTCCGGTAACTTTGCAGGGAACGGTGTGGGTGGTACCGATTTTGTTTCCCCAATATCCCTTCTTGACGGGGATGATGTTGAGCTTGGCCATAGTGACGGCTCCCTTGATGGCGCCTTGAACTTCCTTGTGGCATTTCCATCCCAATCCAATGTAGTTTCTCTCATCACCAACAATGGCGAAAGCTTTGAATCTAGTTCTTTGACCAGCTTGAGTTTGTTTCTGGACGGACTTGACTTGCATGACCTCTTCCTTAAGGTTTCCAGCGAGGAAAGCATCAACAATTTCTTGCTCCTTGATGGGGATAGAGAATCTGAAGATGTCGACGATATCGTCAATAAGTTTAGCCTTAACGAGTCTGCCGAGCTTGGTGACTGGGTTCCAGACAACTTAGTCTTTCTTTCTGTCAGGTCTTTTTCCTCCCTTCTTATCTCCTCCCTTGGCGAAACCTCTCTTTTCTCCTTCGGGCTTAGTGGCAGCAGGTGCTGGTACTTGGGGTGCTTGTTCAGCCATAAATCTCAAATTAATATAATAGGGATTAAAATAATAAAAAATTAATATTTGCCTAGCATGCTAAGGTCCCATATTATCTTTACTATAGTAATCATCCCCACTGTTTTTATTCCCCTCCATTATTTTTTTATTCCAATTCTCTTGACATCAGACTTCTTCTCTTTTTCAACGAACCTCTTAATCGAAAATGGAAAGTACAAAAGCAAAAGGTGTTTAGGTCATAAGTATATCACATAAAAGCAAATATTTTATTGAGTTTGGCTCAAACATTTTCAAAAATAGATTATTATAAACTGTTTATATAATTTTCATTTTTTTTGAGACAAACTACATCATGGGCTTAGTTATAGTATGTTGAAACATAAGAATACTTCTATTTATCAAAAAATTACCATATCTCGCGTTCATTGATATATATCTTTCTCTATTATTAGTATATCAAACTAAACTCTCAAATTACACTTACTTTCGATGTTATCTTCATAATTTATAAGCCAACCAACCTATGCATCTAATACTAACTCAAATATATGAATTGCTCATCAAGCAGCCAACAATAATGATTTATTGTTTGATTCTTGATCGTAAATATTGACTTGATGGTCTTACTTTCTCGGAGTATTTGAAGCTATGAAGATCTGTTTGGAAATGATTTATGGCAAAATTCAACACAATGACACTAATATCAAAATATAATATCAAATATAATATCATTTCAACTATTTTTTAGGAAATTAGCATAAACCGCAAAATGATCTTTCCATGCCTAACTGATCCATTTTGTATCAACTGAATTTCTTCGGACTTAATATTTAACACTGAGAGATTGGATACTAAATGGCATTGAAGGAAACCTCTTTTAATAAATAGGAAGAGTTGAAGCCAAAATAACTTGGACTTAGAATATAAAACTACAGAAATTATTTGAAAAGCAACAACCAAGTATCAGTAGAGTCAAATAGAGTATACTGAATTGATCAGATGAGTAGTTTCAACAAAAAAACTCAATAGTTCTAAAAGTACTTGTGTTTCATTTCATTATAAATTGTTAGTTCGATTGATTAGATTTTAGGTTTGCAGTTCAACTGGATGTAGCCCAGCTGATAATTATAAAAACTAATAGAAATAATAAACTGAAATAGAATTTAAATTATTACTAAATGCAATTTTTAACATTCACTCAAAGTCATTTAGACCTTATTTTTTCTAGCCTAAGAGTCTCCCTAATACCTTATTCAGCAAGTGGCTGATCGTTAGAACTATTCTATTATTTCTATCTTTGTTTCTATTTGAATTTTATTGGATTAAGAGCAATCAGAAATCCGGTAAGAATGAAGTTCTGGAAAAGGATGTTTTTAGCCATTATAAATTAATAGAATGAGTAATTAGACCAAGCCATATAAAAAACTAGGACAGCCAAAGTATTTCCTTCCTCAGAGTTATAACAAAATCGCTATCTTTTCTTAATAAATTCATCTCAAAATATTAACAAATGACAATCTGAATAATTACAGCAGTTTTGATGCCGCATTTACTCTAAGCCCGAAACCATTAAGAACAAGTCTAAATCCCTGTGGAGTTGGGGACGTGGACTAGCCTTTTTATTTTATTGGGATATATTATTTTCCCGTTTAAGCTAGATGCGAGGAAAGTTGAAGTTCCAAATCGATTTTCCTTAGTTAATTCGCTTGTTGATTGAAGGGCAGCAACTCACATTAAATATACATTCTAAATTTTTATACTGTTTCCATAATATTAAATAATCTAAAAATGATGCCTCGCCAGAGAAAGAGATATACAGGTCATAGCGGATAGAAAAACAAGGCAGTTGAAGTCCATATCGATAGCGATTAGCAATAATATTAGTAGGCCGTATCCAAAAAAATTAGAAACCATAAAATGATAAGTTTCGCCTCAGAGAAGAATCTCTATGAGAAAATAAAAGAAATTCCGGAAATTAGACTCACCAAAGAACAAATGACAAGTGATCCCGTTGAACTGATGACGAAACTTCAGCATAAATACAAGGAGTTCGGTGCTGTTAAAATCATTGCCTGTGACTAGTGGCAACCCCCATTCAACTTTAAATACTCTGAAAAAGGAATAACCACCAGAATTCAGAAAATTCACAAACTCAAACATGGAAAAGTAAGCAATTTACATCGATAAAACACATACCCTGAGTTTTATCATTCTATCATTTAATCGATTATATTTAGGCCTTCGACTAACGAATCGAATAATACAGCATCAAATCGTTTACCAACTATGCAGAAAACTTCGAAAAGACATACAAGCCTAAGTTTGAAATCAAAGGAAAGACTAAAGAATCACAGATGGAAAATTAATACTGGAACATTATAAGAGGAGTTGAAAGCGACGACCCCAAAATTCAACAGAAGTACAAAATTACCATTGAATATGCTGCTGATTTGCCTGTACATCAGTACGGCTCAGGATTCCCTATGAATTCCAGTTCCAAATCAACTGACAACAACTTCGATTATGCTCTGTCACCTTTCAATATCAACAATATCTACAAGTCCAACTCTTCCATCCTTAAGATCACTTAAAACAATAATGAGAAGATCAGCGGAGTTACTGTTCCTTGGGTCTATATGGGTATGCTCTTTTCATCCTTCTGCTGGCATGTCGAAGATTTATGGTTAAACTCAATCAATTATAGTCACACTGGAGCCACAAAGACTTGGTACATTATCCCAGAATCTGACAAAGATAAATTTGATGCCTATATTCTCAAGAAAACGGGAAAAAGAGAATTTTTGAATAGTATCACTTTTATGATTGATCCTCTCTAACTCATCGAGAATGGAATCAAGATATACAAGGCCTATCAGAGACCAAGAGAGTATATCCTCACTCTTTTCAATGCTTATCACTGCGGATTTTCACAGGGTTACAATGTTGGTGAAGCCGTCAATATAGGCACTATTGATAGTTTAGCTGTCATGAAAAAAGCACAATAAGTTAACTCCAGAGATAAACATCACAAACCACCTGTTCTTTGTTACTAATGGCTTGTAGCAGCAAACCTGAACAATCCCTCTCTCAACAAGTAACTTCTTCAAAGCGAATATAGTAAAATTGTAGCATCTGAATTCCAACGCCTTAAGAAATTTTTAGAAAAAGGCACAATAGTTAAAATTTAGTTTGTCGACCCTTCACTTAGATATGATCGCTTATCTTGCAGTTTCTGCAAGTATTATCAATATCTCTCCGTTCTACGATGCGTTCAGTGTGACAAACGTTTTTGTTTGGACCACGCAGAGAAATGTTGTGGAAAAGGATTCGTATTTATGACTCGTGAATGCGACAAGCAGAGAAAGAAAACCTTATAATTAGTGAAGGAAAGTTTGAAGTGAGAGCTGTGATTTTCAAATATTATGCTTTTCACTAATAAATATCAAATAATCAAAATTTCCTCAATGGAATTGATGTACTGCTTTATTTTTTCCCCCAAACGGTGCAAACTCTTGTCCTTCTGTTTCTTTTGCTGCCTTCCACCACTTTAAACTTGTTTCTTTTCAATGTTCATATACTTGCGTAGCTGCATCCCAACAAAAGACGGCAACACTACATTCCTCTGCTCGTCAATTTAAGTTAGTTTCTTGATTTCATAATTGATATCTTGTTAAATTTCCTTATATCGCTTTTTTCCCTTAATTTCCAATTCCCTTATTTTTTATTGGATGTCATCAACTGAACTTTAATATTTTTTGCACGTTTAAAAATACCTGAATTCATCTAATGATACCTTTTAAGATAGTCCAAATCAATCTATATCGAATACTTGATAGCCGATGGTAAATATTATAGTTTTTCATAAGTTTAATATTTGTCTTTAAGCTACTTCTACTCTAATGTTAATATCTTCATCTGAGTCTTATCAAAGTTACATCCAGCCAAATCCACCAATATTTTCGATAGCCCATGTTCTATCGTTAGAAAAGAATCAGTTATTACAGGTAATTTTATTACCTTTATATCTATCGATTGTCACGACTACTGAACAGATCTTATACACTCATTTTTGAACTTATTTCTTTCAACTCTTTTCTTAGTTTGGCCAAAATTGTATCTTTCTTTTGAGATAGGCATTAAATTGAGTATTTTCTGGCTTTTAATATTTTTGTTAGGTAGGCTATTCGATCATATTTGGATGATTCTTAAAAATAATTGATTTCTTTTATCTTTGCATTTGTTGATGATTTAGCTTGATTTATCAAATTCAAAGGTTTCGGCTGATAGATTTAATTATATTTTTTCTTTAATAACTCCACTGTGCGATTAAAAAAGTTACTGACAGCCATAACCCACCCACCAAGTATCAAAAGAGAGCGACTGGAAGCAAAATCAACTCCAATTGATTTCACCCCTTCTTCATCTTACCCAATTTACAAAAGAAACGGACATTTGATCTAAAACAAATGTGCCAGCACAATCTCAGTCGTTTATTAATTATCCGAACGAAAGGAAATAGCAAGCTAGTCAATTGAATGCTCATAGTTGAAAATATGGAGAATGGTCAAATCAAACAACAATCTAATCATTGACTATATAGCCTGAGCATCATTATCCTTGGCCTTCTTTAACACTTCTTTAGTGATGTAGGTTATGCCCCAATTGTTTAAGGTTTGGCAGATGTATTTAAGCAGCACTTTTTCATCCATGTTTGTTGCGGTGGACATAATTTGCTTAAACTTTGATTATTATATGCTTAAATACACCAAATATGAATCAGACTCAAATTTGTTACAAAAACATAGGGGTTGGGGTTGGGGTTGGGGTTGGGGTTGGGGTTGGGGTTG
>DYPS01000067.1 GCA_020719775.1 Desulfosporosinus sp.
CAACCCCAACCCCAACCCCAACCCCAACCCCAACCCCTATCAATTGAATTCAATTCATATTCTAAACTGCATGCTTATTATTTATCATTCAAAAATACATTTATCTATTCCACAAAATGACAGGTAAATAGCTAAATGAATCTATTTTATAGCTGATTAACAATTATTCAAAACTGAACTATGATGCATATGCTGATAATGATAAGTTTGTTCGTCAATCAGTGATGGCTTCTTGATAGTTGCTGTGGGGAACGATGTATTCATATCCAGGGCGAGCATATTTTGTCTTGCGATCTGCTTCAGAGTGAGCCAATCGTTTTTAAACGAGTTATCTCTCTTTATTAATCAGCTTTTTGGTCATTTCGTGAAGATACAAACTGTTGATTTCAGTGAAATGGGCTGAGACTCTATGCTGAAGGGCGTTGATTGGGGAAGCGTTAATGCGGTCCTTGAAATAGCGGAGAGATGTTCCTCTAAATCAAATTAAAATTACTCTTCGACTTCGTGATCTTCAGGAATTGCGCTTACGAAAGCAGTGTACAAGAAGCTGGCCATTCCGAGGAACATTAAGACTCTGTATGTGCGGAGGTAAGTTGTACCGTTCATAGTTAAACTCCTGAATGGCAACTGAATTACTTGATCATAGAGTATTTGTGGAACAGCAATCCAGCGTTAGACACAACGATGTGGTTGACGTAAGCAAGAAGTTTGCTTGAGGGATGATAGCCAAACTCGCGAGGACCAAAAGCATAGAAGCGACCGATTCTGCCAAGCATTCCACTCTTTTGAGCGAGTTTTTCATTGACAAAGCTGGTGACGGGTCTCAAAGCAACGAGCCAAGCCTTTTGGATGTAATTCATCTTTGTTGTGTGATAAATATAAATGCTTAATAACTAAATCCAATATTTCACTCGTGTTGTTGGATTTCAATATTTTATTCATTTTCAATCAAAACAACAACTGTTTTCATGATGCGCTATATTTCTGTGAACAAAAATATGAGGATAATCCGATCATTCAAAATAGATACCGAAAACAATGGCTGTACAGTAAATATTCTAGTTGGTAAATGTGTGAGAAGTCCAGTTATCGAATTTTGGATCCCATAAAGATTTTGAAGCTATACGCAATCCTTGACCCTTTAGCTCCCCATATATGACTTGAATACCCAGTTTGTATCTAGGCATCTTCAGCTCTGCTTTATATTACTTTTACACTTCACTCTCGAACGAATAATTCTCGCTAATTATTCTGTTAGCTCTGCGCTGTTAGCAGCATCATAAGTCGAAGTTTTAAGCTTTTCTGTGAGCACTGACTCAATGATGGATTTAACTCTGCTGGGGTAAAAACTGAGTTGTGAATGAATTACATTTAATCTGGATTGGGTTCCAGTTGGTATGTGTTTCCTGCTTCAGTCATAAAAGTTACAATATTATTTTTGATTTTAAAGTTAGAATCAAACATTCTCTTTAGTTCATAAAAAGATCATAAAACTGTAAAGGAAAGTATTTGAATATGAACAAGTAAAAAGTAAAAAATAATCATCTCAGCATGACATTGTCAGTGTTGAGGATACTGCTAGTCTTTTTTGCAGATTCATGCCTATTTGGGAAAATATTCCAGAAACGTAGAGTCTCATCGCCTGCCCCTGTGACAATTGTACTGCCATCTGGGCTCATTGCTAAATAAAGAACTCTATAGGTGTGTCCGGTGAGAGTGGCTATTTTTTACATTTTGGGATATTTCCATATATTTATTTAATTTTGAGAATATCCATGAGTGCTGACCAATTAATTGAGAGATTTACTGAACATTAAGTTGCACACTTGGGAGCCGACGTCCATAGACTTAACTGTGGAACCGGTCAAAGTGTTTCTAAACTTAATAGTTCTATCTGCAGTTCCTCCACCAGACACTAACAATCCGTGTTGATGAGGAGACCAGGCCATAGCTTTAACAGCTGCCAAATGATCAGTATATTTTAAAATAGGATCGCATGAATGACTATTCCAAACAAGAAGTTTGTTATCATTACCTCCAGAGCATAACTGTTGTTCATCAAATGACCATTTTAATCCGCAAATTTATTGTTTATGCCCGACTAATTTGCTGATAAAAGGAGAATTAACTCTTAAATCACGATGTAAGATAGTTTTATCTCGAGAACCAGTACTGAGAAGAGTAGAGTTCCATGAAATCGCACCAACTCTGTTTGTATGTCCAGTTAAGGTTCTGGTTTTTTTCATTTTAACTACATCCCAAATCTGCACATCACCACTGTTTGTTCCCAAAGAAAAAAGAGGCCCTTTCATTGACCATGCGACTGATGTTGTAGAATCTGATATTCCAAGATCGCAAAGTTTATTTACTTTAGAATTATTGGCGTTCCAAAGATAAACACTTGAAGAAAGTCCAACTGCTAGTAAATTTTGACTTGACCAATCTATCAAATTGAGATAATAATCATCTTGAAGAGCAGGAGCATCTAGCACCTTGCATGGAAGTTTGTTAATTTTTCTTTTTTTTGGTGAGCTACTGCTGATTTCATCAGTGAATTCAAGACTAGAATTTTTACCGAGAAATGGTGTTTCGCTGATGCAGTTGAGAGCCTTATGAGTATACTTCAGGATGTTGGTGTTTTCATATGTTTATATGAGTGTTTCTTTCCCCTTTTTTGGTGATTAACTCATGATATACCTGCGGTAAAGATCGGAAATTGTTGACGCTTACCCTTAATTCCTAGTGCCCTCATTCTCTACTTCATTTTAGTCATCTTAATCTTTGAAGAGAGAGTCTTTTTTAAGTAATTTACGACTAGGAATGTATCTATCAGTGACTGAGTGTCTTTCGCTTTCACAAATATCTTCCATGGAATCGCACTAATAAAAGGGACTAAAAGCACTGATGCAATCTGAATAAATCAATATTTACTTTTAAGGTCAGGAGCAGAGCCTATCACTTTACTGGGGATATGAAAATGGTTATTTTTATCGTGTGCCTCTGTTGAGCAATCCACGAGGTTCTCCATCAATTTGGAGACCTTCTCTGGAGTGTGAAATATTGAGTTATGATGATCGGTCATAGAAATTTGTGTATTGGCTTATGTATTGATTATACAATAATAAAATTAACCTCGAACTTAGCAGGTACAAGATATAATAATTTTAAAATAGGTAATCAGAGCTCATGTAGCAATGAAGGGATATTTGCCTTCCCAAAAATAAAGGGCATATTAATCATTTGAAGTTACGCTTTATCTTCCATTAAAGTACACTCTTTAGACTTTCACTTCCTTAGAATAATCCTATGTATTTCTACATATTCTTGTTTGCCTTAGCAATTGCAAATGTTACTCTCGCTTTATCCACTAATTTTCGATCTTTTTTATCCGCTTTTTAGCTTTTTGCTGCCTAAAAGTATGACTGATAGTAAATTATTGCTTTATCCTTTTCTCCTTTTTCCTCAAATAGCTTAGCTAAATAATAGGAGCTATCAGCGACTGAATTCTGTGCTTTGGCCTATTTAGCCATCCTGTGATATTAGTTCAGGTGCAATTAAGCTTTTTAGATACTTTTAAGTTTGAGGTAGCATTTGGCTAAACTGGCATGTGCTTCCATTTATTTGAATTTTAGTGAATTTTGGTTATCTTTTTTTTAAATGCCCTCTTAGACTTCTTTGATTAACTCATCTTCAATTGACTGTTTTAGTTTTTCTAGATATTTTTCCTGATAATCAACACTTTTTTAGAAATGGCCTTCTAAATAATACAGTTCTCCTATTTTGTGTGAAATTCTGGCTTCATTATCACGTTATCCTGCTCTCTGTGCAATAGTTAATGCACTTTAGTAAGCCCTAAGTGCTTCTTCCAAATCAAATTTGACTAACTATTCTGCTTTTTATATATAAATTTCAATTAGTTCTTTACCAATGAGCTTCACCATTTATGTTCTTTGATCTTTATTGTCTAAAGTACTTGCATTATCGAAGGCATCTTCTAAAATTTATATTGCTCTATCTTTCTTTTTTCCCTGATCATGGCATTTTCCAAGTCCTAAAAGTGCTACGAGTTAGAATTGCTTGTTCTTGATGAGAGTATAGTTACTTTGCAGGAAATGGCTAGATCGATTACTTTTTGATAAAAGTAAGATGCAGTTACAAAATCTCCTTGGTCCTCATAGTTAAATGCTATTGAATTGTATTAATTCATTGATGCTTCCTTTTGATCACGAGAACTATCAGGTCTTACTTCTGCTTTCGCGAGTGAGCCTGCGAAGTCTGCATAAAATTGAAGAGTCGATTCTTCTTCCAGAGGAAGTCTGAATAAAACATTGATTACTATGGGAGGTGTAACTTCTATCCAAAGTAGTTACGCGTTTCCATGAGGTTTGGAAGACATTTATGACTAATGTAGAAGAGATCGATAAAGGATTGCACGTTACCATTTTAAAGTAAAGTTGTACAAATCGTTTCACGATTGTTATTTTTGTGTTCGTCTGATGGTTGGCTGTTTCCCATTATGTTTTTTGACTTTCCATCTTTGTCAGTCATGCGGAGATGACTATCATCTTGCTTTGACATTTTATCCAACAAGATAGGAGGTCTTACTAACTTGGTTGGCTGCTTGATTGGCTTTATTTTTTTCTCTCGTTCTTTACTCTGACTAATAATAGTCTTACCCCTAACTTTACTTCTGCTTTCATGAAGAATATAACAATTCAAAAGTTATGACCAACTCCAATAAAACTAATCCATATGATTAATTGATACTAATTTAGAATAAACAAATATATTTTAAAGCCTAGACTTAGTATGATTTTCTTCAAAATTTACTAGGCACAATTAAAATGGAAAAATTAACATAAGATAATATTTTCTATTTTGCTTTGTTTATGGCTTGAAATAGCAATCATTTTCTGCATCTTTGGATAAATTAGAGAATTCTATTTAAGAATTAACAATGTTTATTTGTCTTTTGTCTTATTTTACTCAATAAAATTAATAACTGAGATGTCCTAGCGCCACAAAGAAGGCTATATGCCTTTCGATCGTACTGGAAACAGATTGCTTGTTAAGTCGGAGCTTGGAAGAAATAAACCGACCAATTATGCTATTCCTGAAGAGAATTTTATATATGGACGTACAACTTATGAGGATCCTGAACACGCTAATGATATGATATACAAATGGAAATATCATCAACAAACTGACAATAAAAACAACAATAAGCTTAAAGATATGTTGCAAACCAACAAATAATGTTTGAAAAGTCTGTTACATACTTCCTCTCAATTCGGATAATTTCGTAAATCCAAGACCCTCTATAAGGCAGCTAAGGAAGGTTCAACTGTGATTAAAATTAAATTGCCTGAATAAAATCATACTTATGGATTACCTTTGTAATTGTAGGATCCAGTAAAATTAGTTATTGCGAATAGTTATGGAGAAGATGATCAATATGCCCGTCATACATTCTATCAACAGCAAACTCAGAGTAAATAAATTCCTCAAAGAAAGTTATCCTGCTTTATTGTACATTTTTTATAATTCAGACCAAAAACCATAATTTATTAAAGTAGGCTACAGCGAAACGTTTGGAAAAATTTGATTGGAATAAAAAAAATTAGTTATGGAAGATTTCCAAATTCACATAAGTTGGTTTCAAAGTATAGACTCGCCGACCTCGTTTGACTTCGCATAAATGATGCTTAATAACTATATCAATCAATATTAGTTAATTTCTTTTAAGTTTAAAATTATCACTATAAAGAATTTTTTAAATTGCAATAGAGTTCAAATGTTGTCTAAAATTGCTAATCTCTTCGCCAAAACTCAACCTCAAGAGCCATCAGCTCTTGAATAAACTTTTGATCACTCAAAAATTACCTCTACTGATTCTAGTCAGTGTCCTTTCATTCAAAAGAAAAACGAAAAATCCACAACAACTACAACAACTTAGTCTAAGTGCCCAATCAGCGGAAAAGAATCTCAAAAAAACGTAGCCGAGAGTGATTCTGAATAAGAAGAAAAACCTCGCGGAGGATGTCCATTCATGGGTGGATCAGACAAGAAAAAGAATCCAAGTTTGGGAGTGAATAACGAAGGATTCAATGAGCCATTTGTATCGAAGTATAAGTATTACCTGTCATCCAATAAATTAGACTTTAGTATGCTTAAAAAGAATAAACTTCCCCAAACCAATCGATAAGTTTTCGATCAATATCCAGTCTACTTGCAGCATACTCTTTTCTTTAGCGGATAAGACTATAAAAAAGTAAGAGGACTTGAATGCTGCTCTCGTTTTATGGCCTATTAATAGCTTCGTGAAAAAGGAAATAAATATTTTAACAAAGGAAAATATTATCAAGCACTCGATTATTATGAGAGAGCTATGTCTTTGTTCAGATGGCTTTAATATCACTAAAATCTCAATGAATCTAAAATATCCTCTGAAGCTGTAATTCCTTCTGAGCAAAGCATTGATGAAAGTGATTCACATGAAGCAAATGGATCAAAGATTAACATTGAATTAGGATAATAAAAAGCATAAGAAGGACCTTCTCCTTTTGATGATTTAAAAGATAAATACAAAGAGTTTTTCATAACTTACAGTGATGATAATGTCAAAGAATTCGATGGAGAAGATATGTAAGAAACAGCAGATATTGATATGAGAAAATCTTTGCTGGTTCAAGTATATCTAAATATGGCTGCTGCTTATATGAATCTCAATCACTTTTAATTAGCTGAAAGAATTATTAATGATGGATTCAAATTATCAGATAGAGTTTCGCAACTTTATTTTAGAAAGGCACAAACATTGGGATTAAGAAAAGATAGTTCAGTTGAGC
The DNA here is from genome assembly GCA_020719775.1 of Desulfosporosinus sp. GTDB lineage: Bacteria > Campylobacterota > Campylobacteria > Campylobacterales > Arcobacteraceae > CAIJNA01. The sequence continues at coordinate 6,849 of DYPS01000067.1, forward strand.
AATTGTAGCAGGCTAAAACTTTAATCAATAAAGCATTGTAGTTAAAGCCTAATGAGAAAATCTTTAGCACTGCTAATGCAAATATTTTGAAAATGCTTAATCTTCACGATGCTGAATAATGCTATCATGCATGCGCTCAAAAGATAGATGAAAAATTGAATGAAGCAGTAGCTAAAGTGCAAGAACTTAAAACTCAAGTTTATAATAGGGCCAAATAGATTAATTAGATTGAAAAAAGAATGATTGAATAAGGTAAAACTCCTAGATAAAATCTAGATGAAAAGGCGTTATATGACACCACCGAAATGAAAATTCTTGAAAGAATGTTAAAAAAATATGCAAGAGTTGTTGAATTTTATACTTAAGCTAAAAATCCTGAGCAAGTTAATCTAGCAAAAAAATAATTTCAATAAATTTTGAGAATATGGCATGAAGTAAGACAACTATTATCAACAAGCATTGAATAGATTGACAATTAACTTGGAGGATTGGAAAGTGATAAAATTCAAAGAAGAGTTAACCTGATAAAAACGAGGTAAACATTTATTTATTTAGATATGCAGAAGATATTTATAACAAAGGAAGATTCAATTTTACTATGCTCTAATGGGTCATCAAGGAAATTGTCAAATAATAGGGATAAGAAGAAAAAAGACGTAAGGAAGAATAAGCAGAGCTTAATCCTCAAACTGTCCAATAAACCACAAAAAAAGGCTATGGAAACTTTGCATATTTGTTGCTTCTTATTCCATTGCTGTTTATCCTTGTCAATTTCTTCGTTCTATGATGATATTTCCCTTTAAATACTGTTACTCATACTATAAATACAAATCATTTAGGAATTAGTTTACCCTCTTTAACCATGTTGGGTACTTCTGCTGCTAACCATGGCCCAAGAGCCATAGCAAGAGCATGAGCTATTCCTAACTTCGGTGAGTGTTTAGCCCATAAAGGAGCAAAATGAATATCTTGACAAATTTTTCCTCCTCGATACATTTTAATAGTTTTACCTTCTAGTTAAGGAAGTTCTAATTATATTGGGCTACTGGGATATGTAGCAGGTACTTCAAACTGTAATTTGAATTAATACCGAACCAAATTATGAGTATAAGAGCATACTCCTTCCCATTTTAGTCCATCTTTACTAGGGACAATTTTAAACCAATCATTATCTTGTTCTTTGTTGCTTTTAACATATGTAATGATAGCTCTGAGTTATTATTTGAGTCTGTCCTTCCATTTTTCATCTTTTGGACCTGCGTGAATAGTCAATAATGGTATTTTATTAGCTGCTTCCTCAATTGAGCTCATCATTGTTGATATTGTAATTTTTATATAACTTCAAAATTATTACTTGATCAAACAAAGAAAAGCTCAATCAGATACTTGAAAAAAGGTAGAATTGGTCTAAGATTGGATTTATTTGAAATATTGCATTATTAAATAATCAACATAAATGAGAGGATTGCTACGATTGGTTCAATCAGGATTTTCCAAGAAATTGAGCATCGCTGACACTGCAAAGGTTATTCAGGATAAAATCATGAACATCACTCAGATCGTAAGTCATTTCTTACTTAGAACGACGTTAAAGAGTTCGGTACAGTCATTAGTATTGGTGACGGTATTGCCAGAGTTGTCGGCCTCAACAAGGTTCAAGCCGGAGAGATGGTTGAATTCAGATCAGGCATTAGAGGAATGGCCCTCAACCTCGAAACTGACAACGTCGGAGTCGTCATTTTCGGAAATGATAGGTATAAAATTAGCCACATAGAGAAATTCAAGAAGGAGACACAGTTACAAGAACTGGTGCCATCGTCGATGTACCAATAGGAGAGGAGATGTTGGGTAGAGTGTTCGATGCCCTCGGAAACCCCATTGATGGACTTGGTCCCGTCAAGACCACTAAAAGAAAAAGAGTCGAAATCAAGGCTCCAGGAATTATCCCTAGAAAGTCTGTGAACGAGCCTATGCAAACCGGATTGAAGGCCGTCGACGGTCTCGTGCCCATTGGAAGAGGACAACGAGAGTTGATTATTGGTGACAGACAAACTGGAAAGACTGCCATTGCTATCGATACAATTATCAATCAAAAAACTAACTTCAACTCAGGAGATACTCAAAAACAACTCTTCTGCGTTTATGTCGCTATCGGACAAAAGAGATCAACTGTCGCTAACATTGTAAAGACACTTAAATTGCACGATGCTTTAAAATACACAATTGTTGTCGCTGCCACTGCTTCAGAGGCTGCCCCTCTTCAATTTTTGGCTCCTTATTCAGGATGTGCTATTGCTGAATTTTTCAGAGATAATGGAAAACACGCTCTTATCATCTATGACGATTTATCAAAACAAGCCGTTGCTTATAGACAAATGTCACTTCTTTTGAGAAGACCTCCAGGAAGAGAGGCTTATCCAGGTGATGTCTTTTATCTACATTCTCGTCTTCTCGAGAGAGCTGCCAAGATGAACAAGGACTTCGGAGGAGGATCCATGACCGCACTTCCCGTCATTGAAACTCAAGCTGGTGATGTGTCAGCTTATATTCCCACAAACGTTATTTCTATTACTGATGGGCAAATCTTCTTGGAAACTGAATTGTTCTATAAAGGTATTAGACCAGCAATCAATGTCGGTCTTTCAGTCAGCAGAGTCGGATCAGCTGCTCAGATTAAAGCTATGAAGCAAGTTGCTGGTAAATTAAAACTCGAGCTCGCTCAGTATCGTGAGGTCGCTGCCTTCGCTCAGTTCGGTTCTGATCTCGATGCTGCTACTCAGCAACTTCTCAACAGAGGTGCTCAACTTACTGAACTTCTCAAGCAAAAACAATTTGTAATGATTATTTTATTTAGGTCCCCATGGTCGCAGAAGAGCAAGTTTGCGTAATTTTTGCTGGTGTCAGAGGATATCTCGATAAGATGGTTACTTCTGAAATTTCCAAATTTGAAGCTAAGTTTATTACTCATTTGAGAACTAGTCACGTCAGTCTTTTGGAAAAGATCAGAAAAGAAGGTAAACTCGACCCTGCTGATGAAACTAATCTCAACACTATCCTTGACGCTTTCATCCCTGATAGTGGATGCGCCATGAAACAGTGATCTTATTACAAATCGACATGGCTAATTATCACATTCTATTGATTTAAAAATACAATTATGAAACGACTTCTATTTGGAAACTAAATAAAGATGGTAAAATCTTTATTTTAAGCGAAGTTTAAGTTATTTTATTTTTGATAAAAAATATCGCTCACGGGTGGGTTTGAACCACCGACCTTTCGGTTAACAGCCGAGCGCTCTACCGACTGAGCTACGCGAGCATTCAAACATATTGAATTCATTATCCTTAAGAAATGTGGTTTTGTCTTCACTTAAAGATTCCCTTCTTATTGTTCGGTCTTTCTAACAATTTAAGTTATCTATTTAATTTTCAAAAATATTATTATGGGAATAAAAGATATTTTTATTAGATTTTTACTTGATGAATACATTTTTTAGGCAATTATTTGATGTAGTTTTTCTAATTTCTATATAATAAATTTAAAGGTTTTGCTCATGCGTAAAAAAATAGATCTTGTTTGTAATAAATCAAAAGAGCGCTCTTTGACTCGTTCAAACTCTAAGCGTAAGCTTTCCATTGTATCTCAAGCTAGTGTTAAGAAATTAACTTAGCAGTTTAATCAAAAATCAAACATAAAGAAATTTATAGAGTGTTAAAATGTCAAACAAAACAGCTAAAATCGTATTGAATAGATAATAAATATATAAACCAAATGCAGTTATGATAGTAGAAGAACATCAATTTCATTGACAGTCAATCCTTTGACGAATGATATTGACAAAAAACAATTATTGACTTTGCAAATTTCAAAGAAAAAGATGAGTTTGTGGAATAGCAACTCACCAATAAATCGATTAATAACTCTAAATTGAAGGAAATATGAGCTTTAATGATACTTATGCCATAAATTTACAACAATTTGCACAATATGATTCAGTAGTTTTAATCAACTAATAAAATAAAAAACCGTTTACATAGTCTATTGACCAATTTTTATTTTGATCTTGAAAATATGACTATTTCAGTAATCTATTTCTATAATTTAATTAAGGCAATCATCTTATTTGACAGATTATATATAAATGACAAATTTCAAATATTTATATCCAATATATCTCATAAATAATAAAATGAGTTTTATCTGGGGTTGTTTAACAGGCACAATCGTAGGTGTTTATTTCGGAGAAAAAAATATACCATTTCCAATTAAATACAATCCTCGATCAACAGGAGGAGTCGGATCACTTGAACTCGATTTGCAAGTCGCAAATACTATCGCTCAAGATCTTCGTAATGCTGTAGGATGGGGTCCTGTATAAAATTTACCTCAAGGCACAAAAACACCTCTTCATGAATGATATCATTAGCAGGAAAATATAAAAAATATTTATTCTTTTCTTTAATTTATCAATGAATTTACTATAAGCAAACATATGTTAGTTATTAAATTGCTTTATTTTTGAATTAAATATCAATAAAATATTCAAATAGTAATGTAAACTGACATAAGTGAACCGAAAAGTAGAGCATTCAATCTTTTCCTTAGAGTTTTTCACTCCTCAGTGACAATAATTGCCTTTGAATTCGTATCACTGTTCCTTTAATCATCTTGCTCAATCAAATATTTCTAAACAATTTTAATACTATCAGTAGTTAGTCTTTTATTGAGTTTAGCAATGCTAATAATTCTTCGTTTCAAGTAAACATTTAGTAAAGCTTTATTCTGGATTGCTTTCTCTATATAAACCATTATTCTCATTGTGATATTAGGTCTTCTTAATGATAGTGGCTTTTGGCATAGTAATTGCGCTCAAATAAGGCCAATTATGTGGTATATCTTTGCTTAAATCATTTCTCTCATTACTATTGCAGTTATTGTTATGGTATTGCCTTTTTTTTGGTCTCAAAGATTTACTAATTCTCCTGGACATCTAATTTTGGGTTTTTTATTTTTCGCCTTCGAATGGAAAGATTATAATGATCAAAATCTTTCCAATGTTGGTCTCATGGTTCTAATTACTGGTTTTTTCACATTCGTATCTAATTTGTGCACTTTTTGTTGCGGAGTCACAACTAATATTCGTAAATGTTTATTATTTTCTTGGATTTTTGGTTTAATATTGATGCTAGGAGGTGAAGCATTGGGAATAACTTGTTTAGTTCATAACGGATAACATGAAGGATTTATTGATACTATTTCACGAACTTTATTAGAAGGATTTTTAATAGTAAACTTAATTGACTTTTTCTTTTGGTTATTGGGATTACTCACTCTATAGCAATAAAATGGAGATCTAATTCGTGATAATATTATCCATGCTGGTAGAAATTCTAATTTTTAAGAACTATAGCCCAGATAATAATAACGTAGAATAGAATAAAGAGGATTTGGATCTCTAAAATGATAATTATATCATTAATTATCGCTGAATTATTAATTTTTATCTTTTTTATTTAATCGATATTTTATGTGTAGTACTTATGATTGAGGTAATTTAAAGATGATCGCTTTTGATTCAAAATAAAATTAACTTTCAATTCATTTGGGTTTCACTTAAATTAATGTAGAGTATAATAGATGAATAATAATTAAGGGGAAAGTTGGAAAAATCTGAAACAACTATATTAAAAAAAGTATTTGAAGAGAAAGCAAGGTTAATGTTTCATCTGCTGTAAAACCAATATTATAACTTCTAAGCATATGCATCGTAGGAACAATTCATGCTGCTAGTATGCTCATTAGAAAATTAAAAACAAATAAAAAGAAGAAAGTCCTCTAAACTTTAGAGCTACAACTCATTAATAAATATAGGAGTGGAATATAAAACATGGAACTTCAAACAATAGAACTGTTTAGATCGAAAAAAGAAATAGTACTCAGCAAACTTATGAGGATGTAATGAAACGTCTGAAAATTAACAAACAAAAAATCAAAAGCAAATCCATTAATACTTTGAATTTTACTCATCAAAATTATTATGTTGGAAATAGTAATATTTAAATGAAGGAACAGAATTCAGGATAATTATCGGGAAGATTTCTAAAAGTTAAGATACCGGATAAAAAATATTCACTGTAAACAACTTAAATATTCAGAATGGATTTAATTCACAGGCGAAAGACAGAGAGAACTAATACAAGATTCAATACAAGATCAAATATTAAATTAAGTTAAACAGTAAAATAAAATAAATAAAGTTAAGAGCAAAATTATGAAATGACAAATATGACAACTGTGGTAAAACCGAGACAATTTCGATTGTCCAAATTTAAATTGGCGCAACAATTTACTCCAGTTTTCATCGAATGCTCTATTGATCCTTGGGTGGTTCACTAAACTGAATATTGACGATTAATGCCATTTTTTGTAATTTGAAGATGGTGAAAATAGCTGTGATATTCTGTTTATTTGATGTTGAGCAATTATAAATATTTAATTGTAATAAATCATATTGCAAATTGTTTGATATAATCCAAAATACCAAATTTAGTATTTTATTTCGCCTTTACTCTAAATTTATAATATTAATCTAGAATATTTAATAAATCCAAAGTATGATTGCCATACAATTATTAAGTTAAAAAAGTTAGTTCTTTAATCTTTTACTCTCGATCTGTGATGTAAATCATCTATCTTTTTGCTTAACTACAAGAAATCCATTGGATTAAAAATTTCATATCTTCATCTCCTTTAAATGCTCCACATCCCCACTTTCCAGTGCACACAGGCATATCTTCTTATGATCTAAAGCATGCTCCTTCAAACCCTGCAAAAGCCTTATTTATTTATCTTCTAACTCCTTTTTTGGAATATTGATAATTTGGAGCCACAACCTTACTAAAATCAATAGCATCAATAGCGATCAATACTGATTTTTAATCAACTATTTCATTTGTAAATGGATATTCTCCTTCAAAAGTGAAGCCATCAGAATATCCAGAATATTTTGAAAATCTTCGAGCGCCATAGATAATAATTGCTTAATTGTCTTCCATTTCGTCACAAATCAAAAGAGAAATAATAGCTTCAGGAAAGACAGTAAATAGTATTTATTATTGAACACATCCATTTCTTAAAACTCCTCCTCCAATTTTTTTATTTGCGAAATCAATCATCAAAGCTTTACAAAAATAATCTTAAATAGATTTGTTTTTTAAATGTTAAAATGTAACATTTCTCAAAGGCATTTAATGATCAAATTTTTAATGATTCAAATAATCTGTATCTTTATTTGTGGTGCGTTGAAAATTTACAACTTCATTAAAACATCCTTCATGCTGCACAATTATATTGAAGTAGGCTATTATGCATTTTAATTTTTAAAACCTTGCGTTGATTTTATTTATGGCATATTAATTTTATCGAATTATCATCAGTTCTCCAAAACTTGCATTGATTGTATGAAATTGTTTCGGCATAATACCGAAAAACATACTGCTGAGTATCACCAGAATTTCAAGTCTAGTCAGTTCAATAACTTAAACTGAATTTGTATAAAGCATTCTGATTTTATTTTCAATTTTTTTAATATTTTGAATTACGAGGAAAAGTAATTGTGGAGCTGTTACTGACCAAAATGTATCATCATCGATTTGCTATAAATGTTTTACATTTTATATTTGATGATAACGTAAATTTCCTTCGATAAAACCAATAAAATCTTATTTGCTGTAGTGTTTTTAAATTTTCTACATTTTTCTTAGAATTGTCGGGAATTATAGTAAGCTAGAAGGAGTGATTAATATAAGCTGAGGACAAACCATCGAAGTTGATATGTCATGATGTTTGGATGACATATCAAATACTTATAGCTTTACTTAATCAGATTCATTATTTGACAGTTTTTATGTTTATACACTATTTTCACGAGACGATGGATGATTCTTTGTTGTCTTTTTTGCTGTTTTTTTACTATCATTCTTCTTTTTAGTCAAGAAATTATCAAGTAAAGAAGTTTGCTTTGACATAATTGGTTAATTTGATATAATTTGAAGTAATTATAATTAGAGCGGCCATTTTGTTATTTTACGACAAATACTTTACCCGCAAAATTTAATTAAAAAAATTAGATGTTTGAACTACCAGAATTTAATTTGATCTATAAATAGATTGATGTGTTAAATAATGCTAGCATGGATGGTATTAATAATTTAAATGCTAATGATTTAAATGCTAGGGGTTGGGGTTGGGGTTGGGGTTGGGGTTGGGGTTGGGG
>DYPS01000148.1 GCA_020719775.1 Desulfosporosinus sp.
ACTTTCACAGCCTGTGGGCAGAAAACTGATGTGCCTGCAAAAGTAAAAAACCATATTCTCTCAAAAATTCCCTACTACGAAAAAAGTTAAATGGCCCAAAGAAAACGAGGATTAATTATGAGATTTATATTTAGTTTATTCTTTCTTTCTATACTTGGAGTAAATTGCTTCTCGCAAACCAAAAATTCAGCAAAAGAAATAAATATTACAGGAAGAGTAATTGAAAAAACAAGCCAGGAACCTTTAATCGGAGCATCAATAACTTTGCATAATGCAAGTGATTCAATTCTTATAGATGGAACAATCGCAGACAGTTTAGGTAATTTTCACCTTAACGTTAAACTCAAAGAAAAATACTATTTGGAAATTAGTTTTATCGGATTTGTTACTTATACTATTCAAGACCTATCTTTAGTGGAGAACACAGACCTTGGAACAGTATATTTAAGACCGTCTGAAATTTTTCTTGATGCAGTTACAGTAACAGGTGAAAAGTCTTTGTTTGAAAGCCATCTTGATAAAAAAGTTTATAATGTTGAAAATGATATAATGGCTGAATCCGGTTCTGCAAGTGAGATTATGCAGAATATCCCATCTATTTCGGTCGATATTAATGGCGTGATTTCTCTAAGAAACACGAGTAATGTAACCATTTTTATAAACGGAAAACCATCGGCAATGTTACGTAGAAATGCAGCAGCAATATTGGAACAAATGCCTGCAAGCTCAATTGAACGAATCGAAATTATTACCAATCCATCGGCAAAATATCGCCCCGATGGTGTTGGGGGTATTATTAACATTGTTTTAAAGGAAGATGCAAAGAAAGGACTAAACGGACAAGTCAGCATAAATGCAGGAACTGAAAACCGATATAATGGAAATTTAAATCTCAACTATGGAACCGAAAAACTAAATTTATTTGGGAATTATGACATCAGACATTCGGCAGGTACATATTTGTATACTGATAAAAGAGTATTTAAAGATTTAGAGAGTGGAGATATCAATAGTCAGTATTTTGAAACCGGTAACTCAAATGTAGATGATTTATCGCATAATATTTTTGCAGGAATGAATTATGAAATAAACGATTTTAACAATTTTGAGCTTTCCGGAACATATTTCTTGCAAAATTCACTCCATAAGGGATTCGCAGAAATTTCAGCACTTGACTCAATGAATAATCCTGATTATAGTTTAATAAACAATCAAACCAATGATGAATTTGAAGGGGAAGGAGAAGCAAATTTAGCTTATGAACATATATTCAAAAATAATGAAGACCATACCTTAACATTTGAAGCAGCCTTTGCTTCTTTTAACGAAAAAGAAGATTTAGCTTTTACTCAAACCTATTCTATACCAAGTACTTTTACGGATTTAAGTAATATTCTAATTCAAAAAAGTGGAAATCAAAAAGAACTAATTCTGGATTATACATTACCCATTGGAGAAGATGCCGAATTTGAAAGTGGATATGCAGGAGAGTTTATATTTGAAGATATAAGGTATGATAAAAATGCCATCGCAAGTCGTTTTCTGTTTAATCAGGAAATTCATTCTGCATATGCCCTTTATGGACAATCCATAGAAGATTTTAGTTTTAAGGTGGGATTAAGAGCAGAGCAAACATTTATTACTTCACACCTAAAAGAGCCTACGGATTCTTTAATTCATAATAATTATTTTAAACTATTTCCAACTATTCATTTGGGTTATGAGTTGACGGATAAAAAACAAATCTCACTTAGTTATTCAAAAAGAATCAATCGCCCTGACGCAGATGAGTTAAATCCTAATCCTGAGTTTAAAGACCCAAGAAATGCGGAAGCAGGAAATCCAAATCTAAAACCTGAACAAATTCACTCGATAGAATTTGGCTATCAAACCTCTAAAGATAAATACACTTTATCCACATCATTGTACTATCGTTATAAATATGATGCATTTACATCAATTCAAACTAATATTAATGACACAATTGTACTTTCAACCATTGAAAATTTGAATACTCGACAATCCGCGGGAATTGAAACTGTTTTATCCACGAGAATATCAGAAAAATGGAATTTCAATTTAACAGGAGATGTGTTTTTTACATCAATTGATGCCACAAATCTTGGGTATTCAAAAAATAAAACAAACATATCGGGTGAGTTAAAAGCATATAGTTTAGTTAAACTTTATAAAGCAACATCTATTCAAATAAATGGTTTTTATTATTTTCCAAGCATTACGCCTCAAGGTAACAGAAAACAATTTTTCTATTTTAATGGCGGAATTAAACAGCAACTTTTTAAAAATAGAGCATCATTAACTCTTACAGCAACCGATATTTTCCATACCTATAAAATTGATTATTCTATCCAATCAAATGAATTGAATCAGGTTTCAAGCATTCAAAGAAAACTGCCTGTTGTTTATCTTGGTTTTATTTGGAGGTTTAATAATTATAAGGAAAAAGAAAAGCTTGATTTTGAAAGCGAAGGATTAAGGAAATAACAATTATAAAAGGGCTATAA
>DYPS01000068.1:0-10664 GCA_020719775.1 Desulfosporosinus sp.
CAACCCCAACCCCAACCCCTAATATTTGTATGGCAAATATGTGATTTTATATTAATTCGATTCTTATAGCAGATGACTCTAAACTGCAAAAAAATAATTGTGGCCGCCTTCAAACTATAATCATCTCTTTTTTCTCCTTATTTCGATCAGCTACTAAATGAGCTTCATTAAACACATCCAAATATCAATCTATAATCTAAACTCAAATTAGTCTCAGAAGAGGAATTTGTTGCCGAAGTGTTGGAAGATAAAGAAAGTAGTTATTATTTAATTAAGATGTTGGTATTTGCTATTCGGCTGTTGGATTGGTCGAAAGTTCAAGTTTGAATCACATGAAGGGCATGCGAGCTGCCATTGTGCATAATCAATATATTGCTTAAATGTGCAGAAAAGTAAAGATTAGTATAGACAGCATAACAACGCAAACGTTTGTGTGATTGGAGTCGACTGCATCGGCATAAAACTCAGCTCAAGTTTAGTTTTATCATACTTGGGAAGTGCATTCGATAACGAAGAAAGGAACATGTTGAGAATAGGAAAGATGGCTGACTATGAATAGATCTATCAATGTAAAAACTAATGATTATCAAACCAATAAGTTGTTAATTTAAGTGAGACAATTATCAATTTATTTTTTATCTATTAAAATCGATGAAGGCAGTTAAACTAATCTTACCTGTTCTTTTAGGGTCTAACTTTCGCATAATGATTTGAATGTCTTCTTCTGATAAATTTTATTCGAGGTCTGCGGCCAAATTTCTGAGATCCGACTCGTCTAAGCTTCCTTTCTTATTCGTATCGATGTCGTTGAAGACTGACTTGATTTCTTAACTGGTATCTCTTTCATAAGGCTTCTAGAAAATCATCCTTAAAAATTATTTAAAATCAATATTTCCACTTTAGTCTTTATCATAGAATGCCATAGTTTGATAAATATTGGTTCGTTTTTTTGGATGATATCCATTGTATTTATTCATAGCCTCAATGAGATCTCTGGGAGCTAATACTCCATCGTGATCTGTATCAAATGTATCAAAAATTTCCTTCCATATTTATATTTCCTTTTCATTGACATAGTATGTCACATACTAACGTGCTTAAAAGTTATACTATCCCCTACTAGTCCTGCTCAATCTGGAATTATACATGCGAGAGTTAAACATTTAAAAATTAACTATATATTTACTATCTCTACTTTATTGTATTATGTTATCAAGATTTATTTATTTTTAAGAATTTATAGTTTTGATGATTTACCATTGAATGGAGGGTGTGAACAATATATAAATGCGTGCTGGTGATATTTAGTTTATAATATATAATTGGAGGAATGACTCCTGAGTAAATTGCTGATAAAATGAAAGCGGAGATCGAACAAGGTAAGACACTTCCATTTCCTTTTCTTCACCCTTTTATCCCTTTACTTATATAGGTTCCGCTCTCAACCAAACCACCGTGATATAGCTCAAGAAACACTTCGAGGAGGTCAAGAACAATCAAAATCAAGCCAATAGTCGTCCCCAATAGCTTTTACTATTCAAGTAAAGAGTCATTGGCTATCTCATTAGCTCTTTGATCAAAGGTCAACATACCCCTAAGGACAAGATACTCATCTTATAAATTTTTGAAAGAGATCTTATTAGTTCTAAACACAATGTGATTATCTTCAACAAACTCTACAGCTACCTCATCGAGGAGGATGAGAATGTGGCCATACAAGCTAGTAAAGCCATTGATGCACTAATCAAACAAATCAACGAAGGACAACAAGCTACTCCAAATCCAACTGTACTGGATACGAAGCAACATTATCTAAAACTGTTTTAGTTCTTGAAGGATAAGACTTAATTTTTGATTAAGTTGAGCTAACATGTGAAATAGCCATAGTTTAAGGTCTACAGGCGGCAGAACTATGAGTAAAAAGACCGCGAGAAGGACAAATAAAAGGAAAAAAAGTAAATAATATTCAAAAACTCAAAGTCTCTTAAGTTTATCAATCAAGTACCTCATTTATTCATCCACTTAATGGCCTATGTTGATACAAGTAATCGCCCAGCTGAAGACTAAAATAAAATAAAATAATTGATTCGCAAATCAATTGATAACATTGTCCAATCTTTACGCAAAACACCCTATGAATAATTTTACAATTAGTTCAATTATGAATTTAACAATTAGTTGTTTGGAGTTATGACAAAATTGCTACAATTTTTGTTCATTAATTTGCGATCTGATAAAGATCAGAGTGGATCGGCCAATAAAAGTAATATTAATCTGAAAAAACATATTGCTGACCAAATAGAATTTATTAAAGTTCCAGAAGTTATTAAAAATTTCATTTATCTTTTAAAAAATTGCAGTGAAGACTTTCAGTTAAATCGATATGAAATTGTCAATAGACTCAAATTACTTCTCAACAATTTGGACAAAAATAAGCTAGTTAAAGCAGATGCTATAGATATTATGAATTAAATATTAAACTAAGAGACTATTTTTGGAAGAAAAAAAATACTTGGTGACTACTCCAAAAATGCCATATGCAGCTACTGGATTTAAATGATTCGCAGTCCTGTGCTAATAACTAGTGTATTTCCAAATGCACTTCTATCAATTAGAGCAGCTCAGCAAAGTACTCAAAGTGAAGATAGCCCCTAAGTTGCCAGCACCTTCGCCAATATATAAAGGTTAGTTGAGTAAGTCTTAAAGACCATGTTTGATAACACACTATACCCTTCAGTCCAGTAAAAATGTATTGAGCTCATCACCTATCTTATTGATCAACTTTTCCCATAAAATTCAGATACTGGAGATAATTTTAGTGCAATTAGCGGCAGTGGAATCGCCAAACGGATTCAATAAAATAAATTAAAGATTCTTCAAAGAATTTTGGATTGTGCATCACTTAAATTAATGAACATTCGCCACATTTTTTAATAAATAGACGATTATGTGACTCGAAAACTAGGTCACAAAATAACAAAGAAGTAGTTGCCTGAACCACTTAAACTCGATCATATGCAGTTGAGCAGTCTTGGAGTATCAATTGCTGAAACTTCTAACTGGTAGGAAGAGGCGATTGGTTTTATTGAGCGCCAAGCTGATGAAATAGATAACTCTTTGCTAACAGTGAGTGTCGTACAGAATAAATTTATAACAATATATGAAGAAGAGGATGAACTTTGTTTCAATAGTCATCCAGTAAAACTTAACAATTACACACTATATATGAAAGAAGTTAAAACTAAGCTGCTGGAGAAGTGCATTACTCTCGCTCATAAGATCACTAAAACTTTTCTTAGTCAGAATATTTAAGTATATAATCCGATGGAGGTTGCTAGTTTAAAGACAATTTACTTCATTCTATCAAACAAAAGAGCCCTAACAGCTGATCAATGTCGCATTCTCTCAACTATTCTTAAAAATGGACTTAAAATATTTTAAATTTTGCATAACTATGATTTGCATTCTGACGACCAAACAAATAAAAAGGGTCACCTTAAAAATTTTATGTTAATTTTTGCTCAAATATACGATCCAGTAAATTTCAGAGATATATTTGAACCCAATATGAATTAATTTTTCAGAAATTTAATAAACTATGCTAAAAATTGTGCTGATTATTGCCTTCAATTTGTGTTAATCTAGCCATATTGTTCAAACAATAATCAAGCTCAACCTTTCAATAAAAACATTGTCTAACTACTCACTTATAATCTTATACTTCGACTTTAATCAACTTCAGATCAGTTGGATCCCTTTCATGAATTTTATCATTATAAACAAGAGTACTTTCTCCTGTTACAGAAATTAATTAGATTCCCCTTCCGTTGTTTGAGTCGATATTCTGATTAAAGTTTTATTCGTAATTATTTCAGGCAAATCATTTTATTTCTTACAAAAAAAGCACATACTTCTCGCTTCTGTTTGGATTATTTACATCTAATGCGTACTCTCTTCAAAAACATATTATTCAACAGCAATCGTGAAACGGCCTCTCCTCTTTTCAGTTAATTTTACGCCATTTGCTGTAAAAATTCTCAAAATATGCAAGGTCAAAGCAGCACTCATTCCATTTTCATAAATGTGAATATTCTTGATAATTTTTTGCGTTTTTTCGAAACGGGAATACCAGAGCTAGCCGATATTGTAACTTAACTAGTAATTATGCTTCCGCTTAAAAGCAAACACATCATTCAATTTGCCAAACAAGGCTATATTGTCAAGCCTCTCCTTCACTGTTTATGTTTAATGAGTGACTATAACTATCTTCTTAGAACCTTGAAAACATTCGAAATCATTATTTCTCATTCAACAGCATAGTAGATAAATCAGTTCTTTGAAGGAGTCAAAGATAAGTTAATCAATAGACTTTTCTAGATGGTTGTAAGTGAGTTTAAAGCAAATGATCTTAAACCCTAAAAAATTAATAATGATCTTTCCAGTCTTTCATTGAAGCTGTTAGCAAAGTTAGGCGCTCTTTCTCGTAATAGAGATATTCCCATCCAAGTTGATTCTAAAAGAGCACCTCTCCATAAGCCTGCTGATTTTGAATTAGTATTCAAAGGTTTCAATGAATCTAAAAAGTTAAGTGCTCCTATGGGCAACTGTATAGAGTATGCAATCTAAATATTCCACAAATTGCTAGACTCATATTATCAATCAATAATTTTTATCTCAATGTAAATGATTGAAAAAAGTTTTGAGTTGTTGGTGAGTGTTCTGCCTGTAGCCTTAGCCAAAATGCATCCACTTGCTGAGAAAATAATAAATGTATTTACAGCAATACTAGCACTGTCATCAAAATATTTGACTATTTCACCCACCATACTAACTCGCATTCGTTAACAAATCAAAAATATAATAAGAGAGCAAGCAGAAAATATTAAAAAATAGTTAAAAACATGCGGTCTGAACTAATATTGCCGATTTTTTCTAAGAGCTATGGTTCTCAATCTTAATTAAAGAGTTTTGATAACTCGTGAATAGAACTTCATCAAGGAAATTTCTCAATAGCCTAAGAAATTTATTTGGGGATTACTAATAACAGTTGTTGATGAAACTAAAGGAGCGCCAACACATAATGACACAGTTCAATTCCTAATAAAGCTGTTAGTATCCTCAGTTGTTACTCTAAAGAATCCACACCAAATAAAACTTAACCAATATCAAAATGATTATAATCACATTTTGCCATATAAAAATGCTGCACTGGGAGCATTAAATGAGTTGATAGATAAGACTCCACTTGTAATATTGGAGGAAACTTATGCAGATATTTTGTAGTCAGTTTTTATAGCTGTCACTGCCATTCCAGATATTTTGAATCTCAAAATAATGAAGCATCCAAGAGTTATTGCTCGTAAGATTTATAAGCATATGCTGAAAGATTAAAAATCATATTTATAATCTTTTAATACACCTCAAGGAATTAGAGTTTTCAACTGCATTTTAGATAATTTAGTTAATTATTCAGTTGAGGCTCATTAGATTGCTGCTGAGTTTCTGCAAATGGTTATGAATGAAACTAATTTGAACCTTCATGAGATGCTCTACGGAGGTATTTCTTGGGATGAGATATGTGATGGTATGGGACAAGGAAGGACTCAATCAAAATTAGCCTTGAGTGATTTTTCAAACTGGAAAGAAAAAGAAAAGGATTTTTAAAAATATAACTTCCCTGTTGTAGCTTTAATTAGGAACTTATTGAGAGTTGCTCATAACGTCAATGAAGATTCCTTAAAAAATAACACAAATATGCTCAAAATGCTTCATAATTGTTTTGCAACATTTGAAATACTCATCTCTATCAAAAGCAAAGGAAAGATATATCAAGTTTTTCAAATGTTAAGCATTCCAAAAGAAGATTCAGAAGAGGCAATTGGATTAAATGAAACATTTAAGAAAATCATAAGTGTCGCTCAGCAAGTTATATCTATCAATGATAAAATATACGATAATTTCACCAAAATCATCATCGAACAACAACCTGCACCAGGAACAGCCGCTGTTCCTCCAGCAGCAAACAGGCCTCCTCATTTGGCTCCTCCTAATCCTCGAGATCAACTTCCAAGAGCTCGATAGGCTGGACCACCAGGAGGTCAACCTCCTGCTCCCCCTAATAACCAAAGTTTCAATATCAATACAAACACCTTCATTGACGATGAAGAGTATGGTCTTAACATTTAGGATTTGGATATGTAGATAAAATCTTGGGGAAGACTCATTGGCTCAATTTTAAAATTTTTAAAAACCATTCTTCTCAATGAAACTATCTTTTTGGCATCAAAGTCAATGCTAAAGCGCAAAAATGATAAAACTAAACTCATTGAAACTCGTTTGGATATTATTTTTATTATGTTTGAATTAATTGGAAGAGTGGATAAGACAGTTAGAGAAACAGCATATCAATGTCTCAGATAGCTCCTGGCCAAATAGGAGCATCCGAAAGATTTAATTCAAAATGATTAAAAATTAAAGCATATCCTTCGACCAGTTTTGATAAGTTTGCAGTTAGATTTTAAAAAGTTTACACCTTCTTTCTTGCATATGTTTAAAAAAATACTTAAATTATTAACACAATGTTTCAATATTACACTAATACAAAAGTTGGTTGATAAGCTGAGGGAAATGGAAAAAACCAAATAAGCTGAAGCTGCCAATCAAAGTAAAACTCTTCCGACCCAGCAAAATCCCAAACATTTGAATTATTCATAAATAACTCTGTAAACTAAGTGTATTGCAAACTTTTTAGCTCTATTTCAGCACTTAGCCTATGCTTATCATAACCACCGCTCTAGTAACTACACAGTAAATTCAATTATACTGATCTTTAAATATGTTGGTAATATTTGCAACTATTTTACACCAAAAATAGGAAAGCACACAATAAAAATTCATATAAAAACTACTTTGGCAAGAGTTCTTAATACAATGTGCTAAAAATTGTCAGGCGAATCAATCTTTGTTGATGGACAAGATAGGGAACTTGATCTTTAAAACTTTTTGGAACTTATTAGTTTAGAAGAATCTTTTCCTCTTCGATAAAAATTAACAAGAGAAACAACATATGTTGATAAGGCTTTGGCAGAATTCAGCAAAAATAAAGCTAAAAAAGACTACATAATCTTTTTGGAAGTTATTTTAGTTTTGGCAAAGTCTAACAATAAGTGGCTTAAGAATCTAACATCTCTCGGAGAGCGTATAATGAAGGAGTTGAATGAAGCAGTACAAACTCGCTACTTAGCTCGTCCTGAGGATCGAAGATAAATCGAATTAAATTAAAAAAATGAGGTTATAATTTTAGCTAAGATTCTTCTTGAGTACATAAAACAAAACACTGATGACTTAAAAGCTCTATTTTCTTTAGTAAATGTATTCAAACTTCGTTCAACCCTCAATCTCCATTTCATTCGTATATATCTTAAATATGACCTCTACTAACGCACAACACCATAAATCAAACGTCAAATATTTATATAATTTTTAGCAATGATGAGATGTTCTCAAAACGGTGATTCATAAAAATTGATTGCAATCAGTCAAAATATAATATACTACTTCGTTTTGATTGAAGTCAATAAGCCAGATGGTGAAAGACAGTTATTGGTAAATGATGAGGAACTCATAAAACTTCTCACGTAAACTATTAAAATGACATTAAATCCAAGAAATTTGCATAATAAGGGTATTACACAAGCCAACTTTAGACAAAATGCTAATAATTATAGAATCGCTATTGAAATGTTGCAAATCAGCAATTTAGCTATTTCTGCTCTTAAAAATTTATTGAGTGAACCTCATCGTAATGCTATGTTATTGACTGTATGGGGTTTGTTGCGAATTGAGGACAAAATAATTAAGAATTACGCTTTCGTATGGACCAGTAACTATATTCGAGCCTTTGATGGTTTTGATTCTAATAAAGCTCTAGGATTATATTTAACGCTCATTCGCGGACTTTAGAGTCTAAGTCAAGGTGATTATTAGATTGGAGCACTGATCAAAAAGGCTTTGAATATTTTAATTCCGTTTTGGGATAATCGTGCGCGTAATACTGCAGTTCCAAATGCTAACACATGGATTGACTGGTCCATGAAAGCAGTACACGAAGAGAACAACGAACCGAACAAGTTGGTCCGCTTCTGGGAAATCGTGGTGAAGAACCATCGCATCTTCCACAAATTCAAGTAGTAAATTGATAGCTAACTTAGAAGCAAATTCGAAACGCAAATGGTTAACTCCATGCAGTGGCTCATGGTGGCTAACAATCCTACATCCACGAATCCTTTGGTCAAAAAAATAGCATCCGATATGAGCTTCATCTATATCGAATGGAAATACAAAGAAACTAAAACAAAAATGGAGAATTCAACGCCTGAACAGAAGATAAAAGTATTGGAAGATACTCTTAATGACCGTGCAGCCTAAATTTGCCTAAACTTTTTTATAAAGGTAGCTCTTAACAACAGCAGCGATAAAGATGATAAATAAATAATGAAACGAAGTCTATTCTTGCTTAAAAAAACACTTATTCTTTGGCCTAACACTAAAAAAAAATTTGAAGCAATAAGAGTAGTCGTGAATAAATTGAAGAGTTCGACAACCAATGCCAATTTACAAAACAATGAAATGCCTCTTCGTTTCCATTATACTCTTTTGAATATTATTAACATTCTTTTACTTTACGAACAAGACAGTAAACTTCTTCCACAACTAACTTCAATTTTCAAATTGTTATAACTAGGAGGTCATATCGCTCCTCCCCGTTTCAACACAACAAGCCCTCATACCAGTCAGCAAGGTACAACTATCTTTACAATGAATAATATCTATCTACTTAATTTACTTTGCACAATTGTGAAAAGATTAGTGCAAGTTGCAGTTGCTAATGAAAAATAAGAAGAAAGCGGTCGGCTTTTGATGTAAATTCATCAATATATTCGAGATGGCTTTGAATATCATGTTTTATCAGGTAATAAAAGTAGGACAGCCGTTGCCCCAACTCAAGCAAGAAATAACCAGATGAAAAAGATTTAAATTGAGGTCGCGATATGTTTCCTTAAAATAATGTATGATATCGATCATAAGAGTGTTGACACTCATCTTAACTATATTAAACAAGTTACTAGTTCTCTAAAAAAAATGTTTGAGAAAGGATTTGAGACTAGTTCAAAAAATAATAGTCCTAACAGAGTTTATTAATTGCCTCAACTATCTTAGGGAACTTTCCAATAAATGTTAGAAAAGGACTTGGAAATAAAAGTTGAACTTATAAAGCCTTAAAATTTAGCTGCAGCAGAATAAAATTATTAAAAAGACAACATTAAATCTTATGCTACTCGAAGACCGCTGTTTGTTATTTTACTTCGTATTTTGGCTGC
This sequence comes from Desulfosporosinus sp., assembly GCA_020719775.1. Lineage (GTDB taxonomy): Bacteria > Campylobacterota > Campylobacteria > Campylobacterales > Arcobacteraceae > CAIJNA01. The sequence continues at coordinate 9,381 of DYPS01000068.1, forward strand.
CAAGTTCAACTCTATTGGTCATTCTTAAGATCAAAGCAACATTTTGGATATATTTATGAGTATATATGAAAAAATTCCTGATCCTGAACTTAAAATAGAAGTAGTTAATATTTTGAAATGTATGTTTATTGGTTCAAAAGCTTTTCCACAGGGAGTGCCAGTTCGTTATGCTCAAATAGTGCCAATCAATTATTCAACTAAGCGTATTTTTTATCTACTTTTTTAAGATTGTAATAAATTCAATGAACATTTCTAAAGAAGAAAGAGTAAGCCTTCTGATCAAAATTATAACATCAACTAAAGAATTTATGAAGAAATTACTACAAAGATATATTTCAATTTTCTATGTCAATTCTTAGTTGCTCTAACACCTCAACAACTTGTTCCAGCATTTCTTGAAAAAATTAAAATATTTGTCCTCTTCGCTATCAAAGTCGCAGATCCAGAGTTGCTAGATCAAATTTTATAAATTCTTGATAAAGCCTATCAAAAGAGTAGTCTCGAACTGTACATAAATTTGTTTGAAGATTATAGAGAGTTAAACTGTGCTGAATAAAATTTGCAAGGAGATTAAATAGCCCTCTTTTTTACTTTCTATTTATATAGAAAAGCCATAAAAAATTATGAGATATCAGTTCAAGCTTATGGAGAACAACAAGATCCCATTTTCCATATGCATTATCTAAATTTCCTTAAGGCTGATGTTAACTCATCACATCATAGTGCTGGATTGGCTGAAACTTTAAAAGTATCAATATCACTGCTTCCTGAATCTAAAAATTTACCTAAAATACTTAAAGAGTATTTAATGAACGGAACTTTTAATTAATCATGGGGATTAATTGTCCTTAGGGTTGCTCTTGAAAGAGGTTGCCTTAATCCTTAATAATTGTATAAAGTAACTTGCCGAATCAATTAATGGGGATTGCTTTTGAAACATCTATAGAATAGTGATCTTGATACTTCAAAAACTATTCTCGATTATGCTTATCGTGCTTATGGAGATAAAGATTTAGTATTTGGGTTCAGAATGGCAAGTGTACGTCAACCTACTCTACGTTCGGCATTACTCAACATTCAACAACGTCGTTACGTTTAAACATTAAAATCAATCAGTAGTTAATAATAGAAAATATCAGAAATGAACGAATAGGATTCATTTGATGTGAGGGGATTATCATCTTTGATGGAAGAATCAGTTTTAACTGATATCGCCAAGTAGTGTTATAAGAATTTGAATCAGTGGTAAGATGTGGTTTAAGGTCGTTCTAATGATATTTATGG
>DYPS01000068.1:10764-14918 GCA_020719775.1 Desulfosporosinus sp.
GTACAATCTGTTTATACTCAAATTAATAGTTGGAGAGAGCGTATGCCTGATAAACATTAAGATTTGAGCACTTGGCATGCAATTTTGGGTCAAAGAGTAATGATATACGATTTTATGAAAACAAAAATGGTTCATTTATTAGATAGTGTTGTTAAAAATCAAAACAATTACGGAGGTATTAACACAGGTACTGGAACATAAAAATTGCTGATTCCATATACTGACATTGAATGGAACAAGCTTAAAATTATTAAGCAAGAGAGACATTTTCAAGTATTCAACCCCTCTCATCATGCTATGACTAACTCTCAAAATTTATATCTAGATTAGGCTTTACTTCATCATAAGGAATTGTTTTATCATCAATTTTTGCATCTTAAAGATCATAAGAAAGCAATAGAGTTATTGGATAATTTGCTGAAAGACCAAAAAGATCAGAAAGATTAATAGTTGGCTAAGATTCAAAAACTGTAAATAGCTCGATTAAAAGCAAAGGTCTTAGTTCAGAACTAATAGTATGATATTGCTAATACTCTTTTCAGTGATTCTCTAAAAGGAGTTGAGCAGCATCTTCTTCCATTGTGGAGAGATTGGTTGGTATTGAGTCTAAAAGCATATTAAAAAAGTGAAAAAGTTGACTGGATCAAATCTGTTTTGTCCATTCTACCTTATGCTTTAAGATATAAAACTCACAAAACAAAACTAATATTAGCACCTGTTCTCAAGATTTTGGCTGCTGAACAAGGTAAGACCAAGGTCATGGAAATGGTGACTAGTGTTATGGAATTCATTCCTATCAAACCTTTCTTGCTATGGTTGCCACAAGTCATGAGATTAGCTGAAGTCTAGCTAAAATAAAATTTAGCTCCCAATATGTATAAAATTCTATAAAAATTAGCAATTTATTATCCTCAAGGCATGTATTTCTGTATAAAACAATTTTTCAAAACATCTGATTGTAAATCAGTTAGAGATGTGTTCTTAAACATGAAGAAAATATACTACAATCTCATGACAAAAATGTAGACATTCGCTCAACTACTAATTGATTTAAACAGGGCAGAGAGGGTGCCAATAAACTCGCTTGGTTGTATTTCAAGATCTGTGACTGAATTACATTTGCCTTTGTTTGAAAATTGGCGAGGAGAAGCTTAGCCCCATCATATTCCTACTATTGCTCAGTTTAGTGAATAAATTAATAATTAATTGGTTAATGGAATCAATCAAAAAGTTATTACAATATTGGGTTCAGATGGGAAATAATATAGATATAGATTAGAAAAAGCCTGCAGAAAAGACAGATCAGTTTCATTAGCTGAATAATTTGAGAGTTTACTTGCATCTCAAACTTTATAAATAGCTCATAATCAACTCTCCTATTGGCGTGAGTCTTCCATCCGCAAGCTTAGCATTCTATAAGAGAGAAAAACATATCTATTTAATGGTCAAGATTAAGTGAGACTATCAAGATCAAGTCCATACAGTTTAACACCCCTTGATATTCTGAATGACTTCATGGCTCATAGTACTTTCGGACATCAATATCCTGACTCAGACAAAGCGGTAAAAATTTAATTATTTAGTTATTAAATCTCCCAAAATAAGAACGAAACAAAAGTATCAACAAGCGCATGAAATAAATCGTACCTTCAGATTTACTTAAAAAATATTTGGTGGAAAAAACTCATAGTTACGACGACTTTTTGGCTTTAAGAAGAGTGTTTAGTTATCAATATGGTAGTTTGTTATGTCTAAACAATTTATTATCAATTTAAACTAGGCTTGAAAATTTTATGCTTAATTTACAAACAGGAAATCTAACAATATATTCACTACCTTTTAATAGTAATCCTCAAAAGCAAAGTCCATTTGCTATTAGACTATCAACGAATTTTCAATAACTTTTTGGTTCTACATACACCAATTCAGGCATACTTCCTGCATTCATCGCCACAGCTGACGCGTTCAATAATCAAAAGTAATTAATGTATTATTAAGACTTAATTTTAAGGCTTATCTTGAGCTGCTTTACAGTTAATTATCTATGTTCGATAAGGTGACTCAGTGCAATTTGTTCCAAAGAGTTTAGCAAATTTCAGGGGACTATGATATTGCTGTCAGGCTAATGTAAGTTAACTTAAAAATCGGCCAACAAAACGACGTTCCATACACTTTTAAGTATTGGTTTTGATTAAAAATATTGTATTTATCTCATAATTATTTTATCATAAATGAAAACAATTAGCAATCATTTACGGGTGAGGCCACGTAGGTGACTGGCTTCGCTTTCCAATGCACTTGATAATTTGCGAGTTGTTTCGACGATCTAAATATTATTCAAGATACAATATCGTATGATTTCTATGTTTAGTTGATGGCTTTTTCCAATTACATTAGCTTGCGTTATTTATCTCTGACTGAAACCATGCGTTAATCGATTTATCGTCCGAGTTGATTCATAGCTCCTTCCACATTATTGATGTCATTACGATCAATATTAAGTTAATTGTTTAGTTCATCTCTCTCAACTTTTAATCTTTAGATATCTAATTATCGATTTAGTTACTTCCCTTTAGTTTTTGAAATACATTTTGAGAGCTACCGAAATCGTTGCTATTCATCAGAGATTTGAATGTTATAAAAATATGAAATCTGCTATTTTACATGTTTTTAAAAAGAATGTTTTTCGTGATAGGCTTTTGTGTTTTAGAGGGTAATTACTGTTAGCAATGTTAGTTAGTATTAGTATAAATGAAGAATCTATCACTTGATGCGTCTCTTTCTTTCTCCACCCTTTTTTGTTCCATTTTTGTTGATTCTGGCTTGCTTTTTTTTCTTAATTTTCTTCACTTTTTCAACTTACATTTTCTAAGGTTTGTCTTCTTCTAATCCAAGATCCTCTAACAATTCTTCCGCTTCTTCTTGTTCTTCTTTATCCTCTTTATTTTTATCTCTAGCTGCTTTTCTATCTTCCTCAAACTTTTATTGTCTCTTGAGGTGATTGTTATACCTCTTCTTGATGGACTTGTTGTTCTTACGTGACATCAACAATATAATAAAACTTACAAACTGAATACTAAAAATGTAGATCATGTAATGTCCTCAAATGATATTTTAACTTTTGTTCCTTGAGGTTAAAACGAGTTTGGAAGATAAGATTTTTTATCATTTTCAGCTTCAAAAATGATTTCATAAATTTTTCTCTTTACCCCCTCATTTGAAAGAAACTCTTCCATTATCATTTTTTTTTAATAATCACTAAATTATTCACCTTTTAATCTGGGCATTCCTCTTTTTCCTTTTCGTTTTTAACGAATCTGCTAAACAGTTGTTTCAAATAATTCTTCAAGGGGTGTCTTTTATAATTATTTTCCTGTAAGTTTACTTCCTCCCAAATCATTACGAATAATACTACGTTTTTGCTTACTGGCCATTGACTCTTAAAGAATAGCTTTTTTGTTAGTAGTATCTCTAACAGACACTGAATTTCCTAATTTTTTAGAGGATGAAACTGATTATATTGGTTTTCTATCTGAAAAAAGAGGAAGAGTGTGATTGGACTCTCCCTTTTTGACCTTTACAATTAATTTTTAAGTTGGTGTCTGCTCATATTGGCTCAATACTTGATATTTTTTGCGATGAGCTGAATTGATTTGTGAATCTAAAAAAACCAGTTCTCTTTAAAGTTCTTTACCATCTGCTACTAGATCGGATAATTTCTTTTTATAATCTTCGCATTTGGCGCTGAAAAACATATTTGTCTATATGAGTTAGTGCCTTTATCTCTCTAATTATTTCTTCCTTTCCATCATTTTATTTTTGATTTGCTCTTAATTTGTTGTACTTTTGAGCTAGTTTAGCTATTTTTGAGCAGCTATTAATTCTTTTTTATACTCTTCTATTAGTTATTGCTATTTTTTGTGAAAATGTTCATACAACTTTGAGTTGAGTTCCTCAATAACTTGGTCTAAATTGGCTTTAGTTTGTTGTATTTTTTCGATATTTGGCTTTTCCTTTTCTCGTCCAGGGGAAACAGTGTCAGGTTTAAGTGTTTGCGATTCCTATTTTTATCTTTGCATGATTAAACTTATTATTAATAGCTATTAAACAAATCAATTCAAAACAAATATAGATATTTGCAAAATTACTTTTGT
>DYPS01000149.1 GCA_020719775.1 Desulfosporosinus sp.
TTACTTTAACTTTAACTTTAACTTTAACTTTAACTTTAACTTTAACTTTAACTTTAACTTTAACTTTAACTTTAACTTTAGCTATAGCTTTGTTTTAACAAGATTTTATTAATTATTTTTCATTTATAAAGTAATCAATAACTAATATCAATTTGAAATTAATTGTTTCATTTGCCAGTGATGATATAAGTAAATGGAATATCTAAGAGAGTCCCCACCATTATTCCGAATTGAAGTAAAATCCCACCTAGCACTCCTGCGTATTTTTTATACTTCACTGGGCAAGTTTCAAATGAGTAAATGAATGCAGCATCTAAATATTTATCTAAATTACTTGTTAGAATTCCGTTAGTCAATGCAAATAAAAATTGATTGAAAAATGGGTAAAAGTAGTTGTTGATCAAAACGTCGCTATTCAAAAAGCTTGTTGCCATCAAAGGAATCGATATAAAAAAGTAGGCTCTACTACAAAAGACATACAAAACTGAAAGAGAATTGAAAGTTTTTCGATAGTCACATATAAATTTTCCAGCAGTGTCTCCAATTTGATAGAAAAAGATTATGATTAAACTAGACCAAGTAAAGCTTAAATCTTAATATGTCTTGTCAACAGAGAGTCCTGGAAAAAGCATAAAGGTAATGACATAGTTTGCGAATATAAGTTGTGGATAGGGAAAAATGGCTTTACTTGTCAGCCATAACAATTTGAAATACCCATTCTCTTATGTATGACCTGTTTTTTAAACAGCATTTGACACTTTTTCATTATCCTATTCATTTTATTAACTATTTAAATGGAGAATTTACTTTAACTCCTTTTTTTATTAATTGACAAATGGTAAGATTTTTGATTTATATTACCTTGATTTAAAGAATGAATAATTTAGGATCATTGTCAAAAAATTGAAACTAATTGCGATTACAAAGAATATGATGATTGGAGCTTCATTGGAGTTATCGGGTCCTGCTATTCCAACTATTATTATTCTGAGAATATTTAAGGATAGACCACTTAATGCTGTTCCAATTGTAAATCTTGATACAACTGATTGTGACAGGTAATTTATCATCGAAAAGAATGATAGTTGGGCACAGTTTGCGGCAACTCCTAAAATAAAATTACAAATTAGACTCATGTAAAATCCGAATGCTTGCGATTATTTACAGGTCAATCCTAATATAAGCAACAAGAGTAGCGAAATATTAGTTAAGGTAATTCCAAATGTGATCAGTATTTTGTAGGAAAATTTCAAACTTAATCTTTGATAGAGTAAGCAAACAATCAAATAGCCAGCAAATAATGGTGGCGAAAACAATGTATAAACAGAGTAATCTTAGTAGACATATGCAAAGTAATCCAATGATGAAAGGACTGCATTCCAACCAAGGAGTGAGCTGATACCATTAAAAAGGAAAAGTAAGTTCGTGGGCATCCTTTTACCTCTTGGGATCTATTATGTAGTCATTTGTAGAATTATATTATAAGGAACTTAATTAAATAGTGCGTAAAAATCCTTTAAAAAAAAGAAGTTGAATTTATTAGAAATATAAAGTTGTTATGAATGAACCTTTGAAATAGAAAGAAAGGAAATGCTTTATTGTAATATCAAAATTATTTCCAATCATATTGCAGTCAATACGTATTCACATTTATTTGTATTAATGGCAAGCTGGATAAATTGGTGGTTAGTGGTCTGAAGTCGAGAGTTGAAGTTTGTCACTGAGTATTGTTTGCATAGTATCTACCATTTAAATTCACCATCATAATACCCCACCCGTTTTTGAATAATTCTTTGCAAATCTCTTGAAGCACAGGAGCAAGTAGTAATACTTTCCTATTGTGCTTTTACAATGTTTCGAATAACTGTTTCCTTGTATTCATCAATCCCATTTCCTTTGCCTATCCCACTCATGTAATCGACTGTTTGACTTGAATATTTAGATATTGGTCAAATGACATAAACCCAGTTTGGTTGATAATTGTTGACTTTTGACCATGAAACTACACTGTTGCCTCCAACACAGTATAGACTCCATGATCCAGTTTCATTGACTTGAAGAATAACAACAGAATGAGCCCAGCCATACGAACTCTCCAATTAAGTTGAAATGTATTAAGTATTTAGTCTCAAATCACTCCCAAAGTAGGAGTACGCATTGTTGATATGCTTGATGTATGCTATTACCATGTCTGAAGTGAGAGCAGCACCAGTATAGTTGCTCATTTGATAATTCTCTAGGACTTTCACTTTATTTTCAGAGAACATGTTAAATGAGAAAGCCAATGAGAAGAGGGTAACAAGTAAGATACACTTGATCCTCATTATTAAATATATTATGATAAAGGCTTTATGACCAATTATAACACAAGACCAATGCAAGATTAGCATAATAATAACATGTGTTTAATTTAAGGGAAAAATAATACTCAAAATTACAGAAAATCATAAATTAATTATTTTAAGCTTATTTTTTTTTTCCTTTTAGTTCTCTCATTTTCTG
>DYPS01000069.1 GCA_020719775.1 Desulfosporosinus sp.
GATTGTGGAGGGTAATTAAATTGAATACAATTTCCTCTTGTTTCAAATGCTCGCATTCACTACCATTAAGTTAAGCAAAGAGGAATAAATTTTGCTTAATATTTTATAATAAAAGTAAGGAAAAATAATGTCAAAACTTCTTAAAATAACGGGCTTTTTGCCCTACATCTTTGTGGTATTTCTCAATGCTTTTACAGATCTTGGGCATAAAATAATTATCCAAAATACAGTTTTCAAAGTCTATGATGGGAGTGAGCAAATTATCTTAACGGCAATACTCAATGGACTTATGCTAATCCCCTTTATTCTACTTTTTTCCCCTGCTGGATTTATTAGTGATAAGTATAAAAAAGATAAAGTGATGCAAATAGCGGCTATTTTTGCTGTTATTATTACTTTATTGATTACACTTTCATATTACTTGGGATTGTTTTGGATCGCATTTTTCTTAACATTTTTACTTGCTACTCAAAGCGCAATATATTCCCCTGCAAAATATGGTTATATCAAAGAACTTCTTGGAGATGGCAATGTAGTTATTGGAAATGGAGTGGTACAGGCTGTTACTATTGTAGCTATTTTAGGTGGAATATTTGCATATTCGATTGGGTTTGAAAGTTTGATTTCTAATCAAACAAATAAAGAGATGATTTTACAAGATATCGCACCTCTTGGATTTGGTTTATTTTTTGGTTCATTATTGGAACTTTATTTAGCTTATCATTTGCCTACTAAAACAATCAAATTAAGTGAGAAAGAGTTTGTATTTTCCTCTTATTTTAAAGGAAAATATCTCCAAAAGAATATTAAACTTATTAAGAAAAATGAAATAGTTTTGCTTTCAATAGTTGGCCTTTCTATTTTTTGGGCGATCTCCCAAGTCGTTTTGGCTGTTTTCCCTGCTTATATTAAAGAACACTTAGAGATCACAAATGTTGTTATTGTTCAGGGGTTGATGGGGATTTCTGCTATTGGAATTATAATTGGATCATTACTTGCTTCGAATATTTCAAAAAATTACATTGAAATAGGGATAATTCCTATTGGATCTATTGGTATTTTTATTACATTATTAATACTACCACAACTTAATAATTTGTATTTTTGTGGATTAGATTTTTTCTTTTTTGGTATATTTGGTGGATTACTTATTGTCCCACTTAATTCACTTATTCAGTATTATACTTCAAGCAAAAGATTAGGAGTTGTTTTATCTGGAAATAACTTTTTTCAAAATATCTTTATGTTTTCTTTCTTAGTTTTGACAGTTCTTTTTAGTTTTATCGATATTCAAAGTAGTGAAATATTTTATTTCTTATCATTTTTAGCATTTGGAAGTGCGCTTTATACGATTTATAAACTACCACAATCTCTTGTAAAACTTTTTATAAGTTTATTTTTTTCTATTAAATACAAACTTATTGTTCAAGGAATTGAAAATATTCCAAAAAATAAAGGAGTGTTACTTCTTGGAAATCATATAAGTTGGCTTGATTGGGGATTTATTCAGATGGCATCTCCTAGGACGATACGATTTGTTATGGAGAGAAATATCTATGAAAAAAGATTACTTAGACCAATTTTAGATTTTTTTAAAGTTATTCCAATTTCAATAAGCAGTGGGAAAAAATCCCTTGATGAGGTTGCAAGATGTTTAAATAATGGGGAAGTGGTTTGTATTTTTCCAGAAGGAGGCATTAGCAGAAGTGGACATTTGGGAGAATTTAAAAGAGGATTTGAAATAGCAGCATCAAATGTTGAAAATGGAGTTATTATCCCTTTTTATCTTGGAGGACTTTGGGGAACAAAGTGGTCAAGATCAAATATAAATTTTAAAGACTTAAAAGATGTTAAATATAAAAAAGATGTAATTGTTTCATTTGGAAAACCAATTGAGATCAATACAACCGCTGTAGATGTGAAAAAAAGAGTATTTGAACTTTCTAGTGAAAGTTGGAATAAATATATTAATAAACTTGTAAATATTGATACGATTTTGATAGATACAGTAAAACGAAATAGTTCAAAAATAGCTCTTGTTGATAGTAGTGGAGAGGAATATTCTTATACTAAAATGATGACAATGGCAGTATTTTTTAGCAAAATGATTTTGAAACATCAGGAACAAAATATTGGACTCCTTCTGCCAACTACATCTATAGGGGCAATTTTAAATATTGCAACAATATTAGCTGCTAAAACTGTCGTCAATCTTAATTATACAGCATCAAAAGATTCTCTTATTTATGGGATAGAAGAAGCAAATATCAAAAATATTTATACTTCAAGGAGATTTTGTGACAAACTAAAAGATAGGGGAATTTTTATTGAAGATATCTTTAAAAATGTAAATCTTATCTATCTTGAAGATATTAAAAAGAATAGTTCAAAAGTTCAAATTATTCCAATCCTTTTGCGATTTGGATTTATAAAATTTGCTCCAACTTTTTTGGTACAAAAAGTTTATAGAAGTAAAAATAATCTTGATACAATTGGTGCTATTTTATTTAGTAGTGGAAGTGAAGGGAATCCCAAAGGGGTGATGCTCTCTCATCGTAATCTTTTAACAAATGTAAAACAAATCAGCGAGATGTTAAATATTACAGATGAAGAGGTTTTTTTAGGAAGCTTACCAATATTTCATGCCTTTGGACTTACAGTTACGACACTTTTACCACTTCTTGAAGGGATAAAACTTGTATGTCATCCTGATCCAACAGATGGACTTGGAATAGGAAAAGCTATTGCAAAAAATCGTGTGACATTTATGTGTGCAACCTCCACTTTTATAAGAATTTACCTTAAAAATAAAAAACTCACTCCACTTATGTTGGAGAGTTTAAATATGGTTTTTGCAGGTGCTGAAAAATTAAATCCAATAGTAGCAGATGAATTTAAACAAAAGTTTGGAGTTGAGGTGTATGAAGGATATGGAGCTACAGAATGTGCACCAGTAATAAGTGCAAATATCCCTGATAACCTTGATATAAATTATTGGCAAACACAAGTGGGGCAGAAAAGGGGAACGATAGGTATGCCACTTCCTGGATGTGCTGTAAAAATTGTAGATCCGCAGACATTAGAAGAGTTATCAGTACTTGAAGATGGCTTGATTGTTGTAACTGGTCCAAATGTGATGGTTGGCTATCTTAATAATGAAGAAAAAACAAATGATGTTTTGGTCAAGATTGATAGAAAGATTTGGTATAAAACAGGAGATAAAGGGCATATTGATGAGGATGGCTTTATTACAATTGTAGATAGATATTCACGATTTGCAAAAGTTGCAGGGGAGATGATAAGTTTAACGGCAGTTGAAAATAAGATTTATGAGGCTATAAATAGTCAAGAGGATATTAAACTTGTTGCAGTCAATCTCTCTGATGAAAAAAAAGGGGAGAAAATTGTATTGTTAATCAATCAAGAGATAAAAGATTTAAAACAAAAACTTATTAATTTTGGAATAGAGCCACTTTGGATACCAAGTGAGATAAAAGTGGTTGAAAATATTCCACTTTTAGGAAGTGGGAAAATTGATTTTGCTGGAGCAAAAAGATTAGTGATTTAATTAAGTTTTTGATAATATTATAAAAAATTAAAATTAATAAAAAAAGGTGAAAAATGAATTTTATTTCAATCATTATGGGAAGTAGAAGTGATTATGATGTGATGAAAAGTTGTGCTGATACTCTAGAAGAGTTTAGTGTTAAATATGAACTTATTATTAGTTCAGCACATAGATCACCTGAGAGAACGAAAAATTATATCAAAGAAGCAGAAGAAAAAGGTGCAAAAGTATTTATTGCAGCAGCAGGAATGGCAGCACACCTAGCAGGTGCTTTAGCAGCAGGAACAACAAAACCAGTGATTGGAGTACCAATGAAAGGTGGAGCAATGGATGGTATGGATGCTATGCTTAGTACTGTGCAAATGCCATCAGGTATGCCAGTGGCGACTGTAGCTCTAGGAAAAGCAGGTGCGGTAAATGCCGCTTATCTTGCTATGCAAATTTTAGCTATTACAGATAAAGAATTAGCTATTAAACTGAAAGAGGATAGAATCGTTAAAGAAAAGAAAGTTGTTATTGACTCAAGAGAGGTAGAAGTTATTTTATAATCATATGGCTTTTTAGTAAGAAGCCATAATCTTATCAACATCTTCCCAGCTCATATTTTTTCCTTTTGGAGCAAAAATATTGTAAACATATCTTGCAAACATATCTGTTTCTATATTTACTTTTGAGTTTATTTTGTAAGTTTTAAAAAGGGTATTGTTTATCGTATGTGGGATAATTGTAAGGCGAAATTGATTTTTATTTTGTATCACTTCGTTGACAGTTAAGCTTACCCCATCAACTGTAACACTCCCTTTTTGGATAACAAATTTGATATATTCAGATGGAAGTTCAATGAAAAAATCAGCTGAGTTGCCATTGTTTTTCACTGCTACAATCTTCCCGATACAATCAACATGTCCTTGGACAATATGTCCTTCAAATCTATCACCCATCATCATAGCTGGTTCGATATGAACTCCATTTTTATAATTTTCAAGCGCTAATACACTTTTGGATTCTGGAGAGAGTTCCACACTAAAAGAGTTATTATTGAGTTTAACAACAGTGAGGCAAGCTCCATTTATTGCGATACTATCTCCAATTTTTGGTTTATAAGAAGCTTTTATAGTCAGCAAACTTCCCACAAAACTTTCAACTTTTGCCATCTCTCTAATTAACCCAGTGAACATTTTTATTTACCTTTTATAGAAGTGTATGATTTTTTCTTTTTAGCAAATGTTGCTGAGTCTATTTTTTTCTTAGATTTCTTCTCTTTTGGAGGAGTTTTCGCAACTTTTTTCTTGTCAAATTTTTCCGCTTTTGGGTCACCATCTCTCTTAGTTGTTTTTTTCTTCGGTTTTGCTATTTTCTTTTGTTGCCCAAATGCCCCAGTAACATCCCGTTTTGCTTCTTTTCGTATCAAAATTTTTGGAGCTTTGATAGTATCTTCTACATCATTTCCAAAACCTTCCATTTTTAGCACTTTCATTTTGATATGGAGTTTTCGCTCGATCACTTTTTGGCTATAGACTTCACTTGAACTCACAAGACTGATAGCATTTCCATCCATCCCAGCTCGACCAGTTCGACCAATTCTATGAATATAGTCCTCTACGCTATTTGGAATATCGTAGTTGATGATATATTCAAGTCCTTTGATATCAATTCCACGAGCTGTAATATCGGTCGCTACCAAAACTTGCACCTCCTTATCCCTAAATCTTTTTATCGCAACTTGTCGTTTCCCGTGAGTTTTATCTCCATGCAAACTATCACATTTGAGTCCACTTTCAACCAGGTAGTTAAAAACCTCTTCGGCTGTTTGTTTGGTTCTAGTAAATACAATAAATTGTTGCTGATAATTTTTTCCGATAAGAAAAGATGTAAGAGCATTTTTTTCATCTCTATTGATATAATAGACACTTTGCTCGATTTTGTGAGTTCCTTTTTGAGTTTTATCAATATTGACACAATAAGCACTTTCAAGGATTTTTTCCCCTAGTTTTTTGATGCTTTCCCCTAAAGTTGCACTAAAAAGCATCGTTTGTGGTTTTTTATCAAAACTATCAAAGATAACACTCATCTCTTCACTAAATCCCATCTCAAGCATAGTATCCGCTTCATCAAGGACAAGTGTATTGATATGAGCAAGATTGATATTCTTCTCTTTGATGTGTTCTGCAAGTCGCCCTGGAGTTGCTACTAGAATATCAATAGTTTTTTTGAGTTTATTTATTTGTGGCTCCATCTTTGTTCCACCAAAAATAGTAGCCGATTTGAGTTCGGTATGAATTGCATATTTTTTGATACTAGCATCGATTTGCACCGCAAGCTCCCTTGTAGGGACAAGTATCAAAGCTTGTGGTAGTCTAAAATCATCTACAAGATTTTTATTCAATTTATCGATAATAGGCAAAGAAAATGCAGCAGTTTTTCCACTTCCTGTTGGAGCTATCGCTTGGACATCTTTGTTTTTTAAGATTTGAGAGATGATTGCTTCTTGGATTGGAGTTGGTTTTTTATAGTCACAAACAGCTAGAGCTGCTAAGACCTCTTTTGATAAGTTTAGTTCTTTAAAATTCATAATTGCTCCAATTTTTTTGTATATATTGGTTCATTATACCTTTATTCTAGTTCAAAGTGTATAAGGTAGATGTTTTCAAAAGAATTAAAATCAGTATAATAAGAAAAATACTTTTATTCTTTTCCTCTAACTCTCAAAAAACTAGCAAATTTTGGTACTTTATTTTTCGTAAAACCATAATATTTAAAAGTAACCATTTCACCTATTTTTGGAGAGGTTAACCTCTCTTTATCACTAAGTCCTCCACCGAGATAAAAAACAATCCCACTATCAAGTTGAAGTTTGAGGCTTTTTAATCTCCCCCCTTTATCGTATTTATACCCTATGATTATCCCCTCCATATCTTGTGCTTTTTTCACTTTTAAAATATGTGGGCTTCTCCCAGTGTGATAAGGTTCGGTTCCATTCTTTACTATCACTCCTTCCCCTTTTAAAGCGATAATCTCATTGAGATAATTTTGTAAATGCTCCTCATCTTTGCAAACAATTTGTTTGACAATATTGATGTGTTTATTTGGTCTCGTTGCAAACCACTCTTTTGCACTCCCAAGTCGCATTAAAAAATCTCCTTTTGCTTCTGGTACTTCAAAGATATTGTAAGTGATATTTTCCCAATTTTTTGAAGGAATATGATCTAAAACAGTTGCTTGGATAGCTTCAAAATCATCTCTTTTACTCCAAAGTTCCCCATCAAGTGGAAATGGTGGAAAGTTCGCGGTGAACCAAAGTGGCGGATTTATAGGATTACCATTTTTACTATAAAGCTTTTTCCCATCCCAATATCCTCTTACTCCATCAAGCTTTTCACTCATCAGCCATCCCGTAATATTTTGCTCATCGTAAATTTGTGGTTTTTGTACTTCAAATGAAAAAAGAGATGAAATACAAAGCAATACAATTAGATAAATTTTTCTCATAAGTTTCCCCTTGTTTAGCTAACAAAATATGATATTTCAAGAAATAATTTCTTTTATTAAGTTTTCATATGGAATTATTCCATATTTTTTAACACTTAAGGGGAATTATTGCTCTTCAATTCGTATGAATTTATTTTTATTTTTCTCCCAATTACATTTTTCATCTATTTTTACCTCACATCAAAAAGACTTATAGCTGGTGCCAAAGGATTTTTAGTATTTGCATCACTCTTTTTTTATAGTTGGTGGAATATCATTTATCTCCCTTTGATACTAGTAAGTATGCTTTTTAATTATTTAATAGGAAGTAGCCTCACAAAAGAGAGTCAACATAAAAAGATCAATAAAAAATCTCTCCTTACTTTTGGAGTTGTCTCAAACTTATCATTACTAGGATACTTTAAATATACAGATTTTTTTATCTCAAATATTAATTTGGCTAGTAGCTCAAATTTTGATTTGCTTTATCTTGTACTTCCTCTTGGTATTAGCTTTTTTACTTTTACTCAGATAGCTTATTTGGTTGATAGCTATAGAGGGGAAACAAAAGAATACGATTTGCTAAATTATGGTTTGTTTGTAACATTTTTTCCCCATCTTTTAGCAGGTCCCATACTTCATCATAAAGAGATGATGCCACAATTTGACAAGGTATCAAATTTGGTCAAAAACTATAAAAATATAGCCTTGGGAATCTTTTTATTTTCAATTGGATTGTTTAAAAAAGTAGTTATTGCAGATACTTTTGCTGTTTGTGCAAACAATGGCTTTGATGTCGAAGATACTTTGCATCTTATAGAGGCTTGGACAACATCGCTTTCCTATACCTTTCAACTCTACTTTGATTTTTCAGGTTATACAGATATGGCACTTGGTGTTGCTTTGCTCTTTAATATCCGACTTCCTATAAACTTTAATTCTCCATATAAAGCAACTGATATTCAAGATTTTTGGAGAAGATGGCATATCACACTTTCAAGGTTTTTAAAAGATTATATCTATATCCCGCTCGGTGGTAATAGACTTGGAAGTTTTAGAACATATTCAAATCTTATGGCCACCTTTATCTTAGGTGGACTTTGGCATGGGGCTGGATGGACATTTATCTTTTGGGGATTTTTGCATGGATTTGCTCTTGTCATCCATCGTATTTGGCAAAAGTTAGGTTTTAGACTTTGGACTTGGTTAGCTTGGTTTATCACCTTTAACTTTATAAATATCGCTTGGGTGTTTTTTAGAGCAAAAGAGTGGGATGATGCTATGAAGGTGCTTGGTGGAATGTTTGGATTTAGCGGAGTTGTATTGCCTAAAATGTTAGAAAATAATTTTTCATTTTTAATACAGTATGGCATTGTATTTGAAGAGTGGCTTGAAAATATTTCAGAAAACTCACAAACAAGTTTGTATTTAGTACTAGCATTACTTTTTATTTTATTTTTCAAAAATTCAAACGAAAAAGCGAAAACCTTTACACCAAATAAGAAAGCAGCATTTTTTACCGCTTTTATTTTTATTTTTAGTATTTTATCGCTTACGAAGGTAAGTGAATTTTTGTATTTTAATTTTTAAAGGTTGTTGATGAGTAGTAAGAAATTTATAGGTTTTATGCTGATATTTTCCTTTGTAATGGGAGGATTGATTGGGATAATAAATTGGGTTATCGACCCATTTCAACAATACAGGGTAGATACTTTTTATCCCATTTCATACGATACAGATAAACAACGATATAAAAATGGAGGTTTTGCTAAAAACTTTTCTTATGATTCTTTGATTCTTGGGACATCAATGACAGAAAACTTTATACTTAGTGAAGTGGAAGAGGAATTAAACTTTAAAAAAGCCATTAAGCTATCTATCTCTGGTGGAAGTGCGAAAGAGCAAAGTATTACCCTTGGAACAGCGATTACCAACAATAAAAATCTAAAAAATGTTTTGTGGGGGTTGGATACCTTTGTCTTTTTTGGCGAAGAAGATAATTTAGCATACGGTGAAGGAAGTTTCCCTTTTTATTTATATGATTCAAACTACTTCAATGATTATGAATATTTACTTTCTATTAATACCTTAAAAGCTTCGGGGGAAGCTCTTGTAAACCCTCATCTAATAAACGATAAAGTAATTTATGACCAAAATAGAATGTATCAATGGCAACATAATTTTCCAAATAGTTTCACACAAGAAAATGTGCAAAATGCTTGGGATAATAGGGAAGAGTTTTTGAATTTCGAGGAAGATAAACAAACTTTTCTCTATATGAGAAATAGTTTTGATACAAATTTTTTGCAAATTATCAAAAATAATCCACAAATCCATTTTAAAGTATTTTTTCCACCATATTCCATTTTGGTTTTTAAAGTATTTGAAGAGAGAGAGCAGATGATTGATGTTTTGGAGTTTAAAAAATATGTGTATCATTGTCTATTGGAGTGTAAAAATGTAACTTTATATGATTTTCAAACTACTAGTAAAACTACAACAAATTTGGATAATTATAAAGATTTAACTCACTATCATCAAAAAATAAATACTTGGATATTGGAACAAATAAAAGTCAAAAAGTATTTGGTTACAAAAGAAAATATTGACCAACATCTTCAAAATCTTAGAGATCAAATTCAAGCATACAATCTAAAAGAATAAACTTATTGGAACGGCAAATCTTTTAAACTCTTCAGTCGTTTTTTTCTGTGCTCAATATTTTTTATTTAATTGCCACAGAATTATTTATAGTTTCATTTGTGGATTTATTGAGATTATTATTTTTTGTATGTAATTTCATTGAATTTATCAGAGTGAATTTTTTAAAATTTAACTGCCAAATTTTAGAGTTCGTTTGACATTTAATTAACTTTCTCAAATAGTCTTTAAATAGTCTTTAACTGGATATAAGTTTTCTTTGATATAATCCTGAACTTTTTTCAGAATAAAATAATATTTTCCAGTCTGAGATTAGGTAGTATTGAGATGACATTTCATCTCCGGGTAGCTATCAAACACCCAAAAGAAGCCTAAACGACTCAATCGTTTAAACCAAATTATAAAGGAAAACAATGCCTACAATTAATCAATTGATTAGAAAAGAGCGACAAAAAGTTGTAGTGAAGTCAAAATCACCTGCACTTGCTAATTGTCCACAAAGAAGAGGAGTATGTACAAGAGTATATACAACAACTCCAAAAAAACCTAACTCGGCTTTAAGAAAAGTTGCAAAAGTTAGATTAACTACAGGATTTGAAGTTATTTCATATATCGGCGGAGAAGGTCACAATCTTCAAGAGCATAGTATCGTTCTTGTAAGAGGGGGAAGAGTAAAAGATTTACCAGGGGTTAAATACCACATTGTAAGGGGTGCATTAGACACTGCTGGGGTAAATGGTAGAACTGTATCTAGATCTAAATACGGAACTAAAAAAGGTAAAGCTGGACAAAAAGGTGCGGCTACTACTGGTAAAAAGAAATAAGGACTAGAAAATGAGAAGAAAAAAAGCTCCTGTACGAGAAGTATTAGCTGATCCAATTTACAACAGTAAAGTGATCACAAAATTTATTAATGTAATTATGCTTGATGGTAAAAAATCAGTAGCTCAAAAAATTATGTATGGTGCGATTGCAAACCTTGATAAAAAATCTGATGGAAAAGGTATCGAAGTTTTTGAAAAAGCTATCGAGAATGTAAAACCACTTTTAGAAGTAAGATCAAGAAGAGTTGGTGGAGCAACATACCAAGTACCAACTGAAGTTAGAGCTGTAAGAAGACAAACTTTAGCACTTAGATGGTTAATAGATATGGCTAGAAAAAGAAATGAAAGAACTATGGTAGATAGACTTGCAAATGAAATTTTCGATGCTTCAAATGAAAAAGGTAACTCTTTCAAAAGAAAAGAAGACATGCATAGAATGGCTGAAGCTAATAAAGCTTTCGCACATTTTAGATGGTAAAATCTGTTAAAAAAAAGTAAATTGCTTTGCTTTTTTAGGATTTTACGAGATTTTGATCTTTGCAAAGCGAACCAAAATCTCTGTTCCATGAAGGATAAAGATTTAATTTTTGATAGAATTTTAAAAATATAATAAAAAACTTATAAAGGAAATGTAACAAATGGCAAGAAAAACACCACTTAACAGAGTTAGAAATATTGGGATTGCTGCACATATCGATGCTGGTAAAACAACAACTACTGAAAGAATTTTATTCTATACAGGTGTGTCTCACAAAATTGGTGAGGTACATGATGGTGCTGCTACAATGGACTGGATGGTACAAGAGCAAGAAAGAGGTATTACAATTACTTCTGCTGCCACAACTTGTCACTGGACACATCCAAAAACAAAAGAGCAATTAATGATCAATATCATTGATACTCCGGGACACGTTGACTTTACAATTGAAGTTGAGAGATCTATGAGGGTTCTTGATGGAGCTGTTGCAGTATTCTGTTCAGTTGGTGGGGTTCAACCACAATCTGAAACAGTTTGGAGACAAGCAAATAAATATAGAGTTCCAAGAATGATATTTGTAAATAAAATGGATAGAACTGGTGCAGATTTCTTCATGGTTGAAAAACAAGTAAGTGAGAGATTAAAAGCAAATCCAGTTCCAATTCAGATTCCAATTGGTGCTGAAGAAAATTTTAAAGGTATTATTGATTTAGTTCAAATGAAAGCTATCCTTTGGGATGAAGATGCTGCGATGGGTTCAAATTATCATATCGAAGAGATTCCTGCTGATCTATTAGATAAAGCAACTGAGTATAGAGAAAAAATGATTGAATCTGCTGCTGAGTCTATCGAAGAACTTATGGAAAAATATCTTGAAGGTGAAGAGTTAACGGAAGATGAAATCGTTGCTGGTCTTAAAGCTGGTTGTTTAAATATGACAATCACTCCAATGACTTGTGGAACCGCATTTAAAAATAAAGGTGTTCAAACTTTACTTGATGCTGTTGCTATGTATCTTCCAGCTCCAACTGAGGTTGAAGATATCAAAGGGGAAACTCAAGATGGTGAAGCTGTAATTGTTCCTTCTACTGATGATGGTGAAGTTGCTGCTCTTGCATTTAAAATTATGACTGACCCATTTGTTGGACAATTAACATTTACAAGAGTTTATAGAGGTATCTTAGAATCAGGTACTTATGTAATGAACTCAACTAAAAACAAAAAAGAGAGAATCGGAAGATTAATGAAAATGCATGCAAATAACAGAGAAGAGTGTTCTGAGTTATATGCAGGAGAAATAGGTGCAGTTGTTGGTCTTAAATTCACAATTACTGGAGATACTTTGGCTTCTGAAAAAGATCCAGTAATATTAGAAAGAATGGATTTCCCAGAACCAGTTATCTCTGTTGCAGTTGAGCCAAAGACAAAAGCTGACCAAGAAAAAATGGGTATTGCTTTAGGAAAACTTGCTCAAGAAGATCCATCATTTAGAGTAAATACTGATGAAGAATCTGGACAAACTATTATTTCAGGAATGGGTGAATTACACCTTGAGATTCTTGTAGATAGAATGAAAAGAGAATTTGGTGTTGAAGCTGAAGTTGGTGCTCCACAAGTTGCTTATAGAGAAACTATTAAAAATGCTGTTAATCAAGAGTACAAATATGCAAAACAATCAGGTGGAAAAGGTCAATATGGACATGTTTATCTGAAAATTGAACCTATGACTGATGCAGAGAAAAATGACACTGGATTCTTATTTGTTAATGAGATTAAAGGTGGAGTTATTCCAAAAGAATATATTCCTGCAGTTGAAAAAGGGTGTGCTGAAACTATGACGGCTGGTATTTTAGCTGGTTATCCAATGGTTGATATTAAAGTTACAGTTTATGATGGATCTTACCATGATGTTGACTCATCTGAGATGGCATTTAAACTTGCTGCTTCTATGGGATTCAAGGCCGGTTGTAGACAAGGTGCTGCTGGTGCTGTTATACTTGAACCTATGATGAGAGTAGAAGTTGAAACTCCTGAGAATTATATGGGAGATGTTATTGGTGACTGTAATAAAAGAAGAGGACAAATCCAATCAATGGATGACAGAGCTGGTGTTAAACTAGTTGTTGCACTTGTTCCACTTGCAGAGATGTTTGGATATTCAACAGATCTTAGATCTATGTCACAAGGTAGAGCTACATATTCTATGATTTTTGATCAATATCAAGAAGTTCCTAGAAATGTTTCTGAAGAGATTCAGAAAAAAAGAAATTCATAATATTTAATTGTTATGCGTTATTAATTTAAAAAGAGTGGATAGAGATATTCACTCTTTTTTTGTTTTTTGATAAGTTGAATATTGTTTCGATTTATTTAAATACAAATAAAAGGATAGAGATGAAAAAATTATTTTTAATAATTGGAGCTCCAGGAAGTGGTAAAACAACAGATGCAGAATTAATCGCTAAAAAACATGATGATATCACTCATTATAGTACAGGTGATATGTTTAGAGCTGAAGTTGCAAGCGGAAGTGAGCTTGGTGCTGTTATCGATGGTTATGTAAGCGCTGGTAATCTTGTACCAATTGATATTGTTATTAATACAATTGTTACTGCTATCAAAAAAGCTCCAACTCCAACTGTTGTAATTGATGGGTATCCTAGAAGTACTGAGCAAATGGAAGAATTAGATAAATATCTTGCAAAGGAAACTGAAGTGGAACTTGTAAATGTTATTGAAGTTGTTGTAAGTGAAGAAGTAGCAAGAGATAGAGTTCTTGGACGAGCAAGAGGGGCTGATGATAATAATGAAGTATTTAATAACAGAATGAAAGTATACACTGATCCGCTAGCTGATATTCAAGATTTTTATGAAGCAAAAAATCTTTTAGCTAAAATTGATGGTGAAAGAGCTATTGATGTTATTGTTGACGATATGGATGCATTTATTCAAAGTAGAATCTAATACTGACTATGAACTTTTATAGTATTATAATAGGAACAGAACTTTTAAATGGGCGTCGTGAAGATGCTCATTTTTCATTTTTAAATCAAGAACTTTTAAAAAGAGGCTGGCTTCACAAAGGTTCATTTGTGATTAAAGATGAACCTGATTTTATAAACTCTATTTTTCAACTAATAAAAAATGATCCAAAGAGTGTAATGTTCAGCTTTGGTGGCATTGGTGCAACGCCAGATGATTACACAAGAAAATGTGCTGCAGATGTATTTACAGATGGAGTTATGGAAATAAATGAGTGTGCAAAAGAAGCCATATTGGAGCGATTTGGAGAGGGTGCTTATCCTCATAGAATCAATATGGCAGAATTACCTGTAAATGCTGGACTTTTAAAAAATATAGTTTCCAATGTTCCTGGATTTTATGTTAAAAATAGATTTTTCTTTGTACCTGGATTTCCCTCAATGGCACAACATATGATAATCGAAGCACTTGATAAATATTATCCAAAAAATAATGAGGTTATTTATAAACAAGTTTTAAGTGCAACAGCAAGTGAAAATGATTTTATAGATACTATGAAAGATATCTCTTTGGATGTTGATTTATCTTCATTACCAATAATAGAAGGGGATAAACGATATTGTGTTCTTTCTATTTCGTCAAATAATGAAAATCTAACAAAGCAAGAGTTTTCAAAATTTGTGGATTATTGTAAAAATAATAGTATTCAATATATTTTGAAAGATATTAGACAGAAAGCTTAAAAAATATCTGAATTAATAATTATTATAGATTTAGATTAGTAATTTGTATAGTTTTGAAGAAATATAAGAGGATTTAGTTATTTTAAAGTGGCGCGGTGGACGAGGCTCGAACTCGCGACCCCCTGCGTGACAGGCAGGTA
>DYPS01000150.1 GCA_020719775.1 Desulfosporosinus sp.
TTGTTTGATTTCACTCATTTTAACCTCTCCAATATAGCCACACTTTTACTATCCATCTTACTAAATACAAACCATTTTTTGCCCAAATCTTTCAGACTTGCTCCTACATGGTAAATCTCATCATCTATAATCAAAAATCTATCATGAGAGAGGTCGAACTCTTTGAGAGTGAGGTTTTTGTATTGAGTATTGTATTTTTGTGCATCAAGTCTTAGCTGTTTAGTGATAGTTTTGGTGTAGATAGTTGCGGCGACTTTGCTATTTTTGGCTAAAAGTGTCAAAACTGTATCATCTATGTAGTTGTCTATGATGATTATGGTTTTACTTGCTTGTTTGATAAGGTCACTTACAAAAGCATAAGCATCATAAATCTGCCCATCGAAAAAGACTCCTTGTTTTATCTCTAAAGTATTATTTTTTATTTGAGATTTTATAAACCCTACATCGTTTTCAAGATTTAAGAGTCTTTGTTCTGTGATTTTATGGGTATTGATAGCATAACCGTTTTGAATGTAGTTTTTGAGTACACCTGTCGCCCATTGCCTAAACTTTGTGGCTGTTATTGAATTTACTCTATAACCAACAGATACAATCATATCAAGATTGTAATGTTCAACCTCCCTTTGTATCTCTCTATTGCCCTCTTTTTGAACTATTCGAATTTTTCGAATAGTTGGATTTTGCTCCAACTCTTTTTGCTTAAATATATTTTTTATATGATAATTTACAGTATGCACTTCGACACTAAAAAGTTCGCCTAATTGCTTTTGTGTAAGCCAAATGTTTTCTTCTTCAACGGATACTTTTAATTCAAGCTCTCCATTATTATAAACAACTACATCATTCATCTCACAACCCCAACTCTCTAAGATACCCACTCATTTTAGATTTTATCTCTACAAGAGAATTTTCAATAGTTGCTATATTTGTTTTGGTTGCCTCTAAATCGATGATTTCTTCCTCTTCAAAAGTATCTACATATCTTGGTATATTTAAGTTGTAGTCATTTTCTTTTACCTCTTCGATTGTCGCCACATGGCTATATTTCTCTATCTCGCTTCTATTTTTATAAGTATCAAATATCTTTGCTATATGCGCATCTGTGAGGTTATTTTGATTTTTCCCTTTTTCAAATTCACGACTCGCATCGATAAAAAGTATGTCGTTATGAACTCTATTTTTTTTAAATATCAAAATACACGCAGGGATGGAAGTCCCAAAAAAGAGATTTGCAGGAAGTCCGATCACTGCATCAAGAAGATTTTCTTTTATGAGTTTTGTTCTAATTTTGCCTTCACTTGCACCTCTAAATAAAACTCCATGAGGCAATATCACTCCCATTTTTCCATGAGAATTAAGTGAGCTAATCATATGAAGTACAAAAGCATAATCCCCTTTGCTTTTTGGCGGTGTTCCATACTTAAATCTCCCAAAACTATCATCAGAGGCTATCTCTTCACCCCATTTATCAAAACTAAACGGCGGATTTGCCACAACTACATCAAATGTTTTAAGAAAATTATCTTGTAGATGAAGTGGATTTCTTATCGTATCTCCATGCTTGATAACGGCATCGTTTATCTCGTGCAAAAACATATTCATCTTACAAAGTGCTTGAGTTTGTTTATTGCTCTCTTGCCCATAAAGACGGAAGTTTTTGTTTCCTATCTCTTTACTGGCTTTGATAAGAAGTGAGCCCGAACCGCAAGTTGGGTCGTATATCATATCTCCCTCTTTTGGCTGGGCAAGTTTTGCTAAAAGAGTTGATACTTTACTGGGGGTATAAAACTCCCCACTTTTTTTCCCTGCACCACTTGCAAAGCGCGAGATAAGATACTCATAAGCATCTCCGATGACATCATTTCCCACAAGTTGCGAAGGTCTAAGATCTAGTCTGCTATCGCTAAAATCTTCGATTAGATTTTTGAGTATCGCATTTTTATCTTTTGTATCACTCAATTTTTTTTCACTGTTGAAGTCTATATTTTGGAATATTTTGTCTAATTTATCTCTGTTGTCTTCTTCAATTCGCATCAGTACTTTGTTAATTATCTCGCCAAGATTAGCAGCCTCTTTGTGTTTTATGAGATAGTCGAATGTACAACTCTCATCAAGTCTGATTTTTTCCCTTTTTAGCTTTGCTTCGATTCTGTCCGTTTTATCGCCATACTCTGCTTTTAGAAAGTCAAGTTTTTCTTTGTAAAAATCTGATAGATACTTTACAAATAGCATCGTAAGAACATAATCTTTATAATTACTTGCATCCATCTTACCTCTGAATGTATCACAAGCTTTCCATACTACATTGTTGATTGTGCTTTGAGTCGTTTTTTGCATTTCGTTATTCTGCTTTTTATGAATTATTCTTTGGTATTCTACTATCATTTATTGTTTGTTTAAAATTATTTGACGCTATGGCTATTGAGATAACGTGCATCAAATTCACCTCTCTATCCTTTTGACTGCATTTTGTGTCAATTCATACTTTATTTCTC
>DYPS01000070.1 GCA_020719775.1 Desulfosporosinus sp.
CCCCAACCCCAACCCCAACCCCATATTTTTATAGCCAAATATTTAATGAATTAATACTTTTTATTAAATTATCAAAAATATTTTAATTTTGTTTAATTTTATAATATTGTTTTGCTGCTATGATATTAACTTCGAAAGTATGAAGACTATGTTTTCAATGTTTACGGATATTCTTCTTGCGAACATTTGATTTGAGACTGTCCCCGAAGATGCACATCGATATATTGATTCAAAGAATCCCACAAAAACTATGATTGCAGCTAGAAAAATGTTATATGAAAGATATTTTTTCAAACTATTATTAATACGAATTTATTTTTTCACTTTCCAAAAATTAATGTGGCTTTAAATATTATGAAAGATGTTCAACGAAACAGCAATCAACTTTAGTTTATTTACTGTTGTTTGATTTAAAGTTGACTTAAAGTTGACAAATATTGAATTGATTGCATATTTGACTTCATTTTCATATATCAATTTGCCATTATGCCAGTTATTCGAATAGTTGGTTATAAAATAATTTATATTAATTTCTTTAATTAAAATAATAAAATTGAGATCGTTTATCTACATTATTTCTGATAAAAATAATATGTAAACAACAACTTTTGGTTTAATAAAAGTTATAAAATAGTGATAATATTTAAGAATTATTATTAAAAAAGTGATTAAACTATTGATATTTTTAAATGGCATTGATTTTAATGAATAGTTTATAGCATTTCCAGCAATTAAGTGCTTTACAATGCAAAAATTCAATTTTTATTTTGCTAATTTAATATTTAAGTTTTTTGAAAGATCAAAAAAATTCAAAATAAATAAATATATATATAATTATCTCTAATAAGACTGTTTATAATTTTAATTTTAAAAAAGTAAAATATTCATATTTATCATTTCTTTCCCATAAATACTCCAATAATTGTCAATTATTGCTGATTACTTCAGTTTTTATATTTGAGTTATTCAAAGAAGTCGTATTGTAATAATTTTGAATATATATATTCAAATGGCAGACGAAAACGAATCGATCGTCCAACCTATCGAGGCAGCTTTAGCCTAACAAACAATAACTCCACCTCCTGCAAACAACTTCGACGACATGCCGATAGGCGGTGGCCCCAAAATGACATTTTCATAATTTCCTTCTGAAAACGATGCACCACCTGTTAAAAAACCAATAATTCGTAAAGCGGCTAAGGTTCCCAAGAAATAAGAATCTAGAAAATAGAATGTAAGTGATGGAAATATCAAGATGGAGGAACCAATTAAAAACAATCAACCTTTGGATTAATTACCAGTTGGAGGAAACAAACCTAGTATGTTTGATGAAAAACCGATTGGGAAGTCGGAGTTTAATATGTCCGAATTCCCAGAAGGAGGGGAGCAAACACCTGTCGAAACTAATTATACAATGATGCAAAAACTCAAATCGAAAGCAGCAAAATTGAGATTGTCGGGTATGTAAGATTTACTTGCTATGCTCGAGCAAGATCCAGATAATTCTGAAATTTCAGAGGTAACTCTTCCAGGTCTATTAAAATAAACAACTCCTGCAAATATTTAAAAAATTGTTCAATGCCTTAAGGTATGGGTTCAGAAGGGTAAGTAGTGGGGGGAAGACGAAGCTAAGCTATCAATAGAAAATGGATATATAAATGGCAAGACTAACAGTCGCAAGGCCACTGTCTAAGCAATTGATTTAATGTATGAGTAAAAACCAGCAGTTATTGAAATGATACTCTTAACAGGATTGAAAGGAAAAACTCCTAAAATTGTTGCAGGTTATATCGGTATGATCAATTAGCTGCTCATGATTTACGGTATTAAGAGAATGAATTATCTAAAACCTTATATACCAGAAATTGTTAGAATTATTTCTTCTGAAAAATTGCCGGCTATCAAAACAGAAGGAATGAATACATTGCGTGAGGCGTATAAATGGTTGTCCAAAGATGTGGTTGAGCCAATGCTTAAAGAATTAAAAGAAGGGTTAAAGAAAGAGCTTGATACCTTTTGGGAAACTTATGATACCACCATTGTTATGACTGCTCCGAAGGATATTAAATAGGAAGGGGGAGGAAAAAATAAAGGAAAAAAAATAGATGCTTATGATTTATCTGAAGCTGTGGATGTTTTTAAAAAGTTCAATTAAAAATGGTCATAATCTGTTTTAAAGGCCTAGAAATGGAATTAAAAGACTAGACTAATGTAAGAGTTTACAAAGGGAGCATCCGTGCCGAAGATTGCCAATACAGATTTCAGACATGTGGCTTAACTTATAAGACGATTGATAAATGATAGTAACTTCAATGTTGTGCTGTGGAATCTTAAGATAATGGCGATTATGTCAAAGGGTCTTCGTAAGAATTTCGCACCTTATGCTAAAAATTTATTCTCGAATGTTATTGCAAAATTTAGAGACAAAAAAACTCTTATGGTTGAGTAAACATTCAAAACTTTAAATGACTTAAATTATTGTTTGGGTATTGAAGACGTTCTGGATGATGTAAAAGAAGGATTGAATGACAAAGCTCCAAATATGAGATGCAATTTGCTCAACTGGATTGGAAAGCTGGTTTAGCAAAAAGCATAATAAAAAGCTGGGGAATGTCCTGAAAAAACAAAAGATGCTATTAAACAGCTATTTCCACTATTTGACAAATTGATTGCTGACGGTGTTTCAGAAGTTAGATAAACAATGGCCAAAAATCTAGGTAAAATGTAGTTAGTTCTTGGATAATAGTTTTTTGCACCAATCAAAAATAAAGTTAATAAAAATCTAGCAAACAAAATTGGGTCATAAAAAAACAGCTAAACGAAATAAAAGGCTCCTAGTAAAGATTCAAAGAAACCTGAACAGGATTTAACTAAAAGTACAGTTTCAATAAAAAACAATAGTTCTACTGTTATTGGTAATAAAAAAGAGGATCTAAAAAGCACTATGAAAATTCCTGAAAAATAAAAATAGCCGATAAAGCCTTTATAATGTTTTGACTAACCTAATTTCGAAGATAGTTTGCAAGCATTAATAAATTTAGGATTTCCTGAATAATAAGTTAAAAACGTAACAGCTGCCGGTGCTAAAGAGCGTGGAAATGTGCTAATTTATCTGAAATAAAACCCATATTAAAATTACAATGCTATAGTCCGTGTTCTCCGTAAAGTATTCAAAGATTGGAAATAGGTAAATCTAATGATGAATAAAGATTTGATTGCATATCTTTAATAAAGAGCAACTGATATAGGAAAAGAATAGGCTTATGTTTTAATGCCCTACATCGTATAAAAGATAGGTGATTCTAAATTTTCATAGCCTCTCTATCGTATTATTTCATAAATGTGCAAAAAGTTGCCAGGTAAATATGTGATTGGTCATATAATTAAATATATTCGTAGTACTGATGGTAAAAAACCAAAATTGAATGGGGATGCTGCTGTACTTATTAGTAAGATAATCGATAATATTTCTATTGGTAATTGTAATCAAAAATAAATTGCGGATTTTGCTTGTTAAACTTTTGCTGTTTCTTTTTCTAAGAAGGGAGGAATTTAGTTGTTAAATTGTATGTATGCGCATCTTGGAGAATCGCTGAAGGGATTACTTGATGAAGCTACGATTAAAGGAATGGAGCCTGAATTTAAAAATGTGAAAGTGCTTTCTTAAGATTTGAAAAAGCCTAAATTATAGTTTTATGGAGAAGCTGTTCCAGAGACCAAAGTTGTAAAAAAAGTCGAATCGAAAGTTGATAATAGTAAACCTAGAGATCTATCAGCTGATGTTCAGCGTTTACTTCCAAAGATTAATGATAATTCAAACTGGCAAAATAGAAAAGAAGCAGCTGAGGCTCTCTCAAG
Source organism: Desulfosporosinus sp. (assembly GCA_020719775.1). GTDB lineage: Bacteria > Campylobacterota > Campylobacteria > Campylobacterales > Arcobacteraceae > CAIJNA01. The sequence continues at coordinate 3,859 of DYPS01000070.1, forward strand.
TTTGATTGAGCAAGGAGGAAAAGTAACTTATGGTAATCCTACAGATCTTTTGGCGACAATAAAAACTAGGATTAATGATCCTAATAAACAGCTTATTAAAATATTTGTGCATTTGGCAGGGCTGGTGTTCTGTTCTCTACCTGAAAGATAAGTAAAAGGCAATATTAGATTATTTATTGCTGCTTTTGTTTAAGGATTAAATGACAAAAATTAACAAAATCGTAAATAAATTCAAATCACTTTAAATAAAATAGCTGAGACTGTGGGAAAAGAGCAAGTACTCAGTAACTTAGGGCCATTTTTAGAAGGGGACAAAGAAGGAAGACTAGAAGTCATTAATCTAATTTTGAATAACGAAGAAGGAATTTCAAAAGCAGATATAAGGGATTATCCTAAGGGCTTAGTCAATTGTTTGTGTGATAAAAATAAAGAAATTAGAGCTCCAGCTTAGAGACTCTTTTAAAAAGTTTATGAAAAATTAGGATTGTAAATATTTAGACAAATTGCGAAAGATCAAAGACCAGCAGTTGCCAAAGATTTGAATATATTCTTAGATAAATTTGATAAAAATTACAATACAAATAGTAGTTTTGCATCAAAGGGCGCAAGTCCTAGTAAAATCAGTTAAAATGGCAATATTCCAAAACCAAGAATAACACTTCAACAGCAGCAATCTCAACCCCCTCAGGCTCCTCCTCAACCTTCAGCAAAAAAACGTTCTTTATCCAAAAACAATACAAATAATAATCAAAAAAGCTTCATAGAGCAAGAAGACGATCCTTTGGCTGCAACAACAGGGGCTTTTACTCTGCCGAAAAGGACCTTAGTTGTTGGAGATTAAATTTTTGCAAATACTAAGATATTGGCAAAGGAAAGAGCTGAAAGGCAAGGTAATGAAGAGAATTATATTTGGCGTTTGGACTAAATCAAATAAAATCAAGAAGAGAGTCTTTATGAAGATATTTAAAAACTAATCAAGCCATAGCTAGCGAGAAAATTACTTTCTTTCAATTATAGGAGGGTTTTAGACGGAGCAAAACAAATAGATAAAATATGCAAAGATGTATCTTATCAAGGTCATCTAAGAGAACTTTATGATATACTTTTGAAGTGGGTTCTTGTGAGATTATGGGGAGGCCAACCTGCTCTTCAAAGCATCATTGAGTTACTGCCTCCTCTTATGTCCATTTTATAAAAAAAGAAATTGGCTTTGACAGATTTTTAAGTCGACCTGTCGATTACAATCATAAGAGAGTATTTCATTTCTGCTTTTTTCATTGGATTCAAAGTAAGTGAAAGGTTGTATTCAATTATAAAATGTTTAATAGCTCTAAGTTCTGGAGAAAAAGTTCTTAAAAAAATATTGAGATAATTTACAATTGAGTTGACTAACATTCACAGGCACTTAAAAAGTGAAACATCATTATTTTATCGATAGGGATTGAGTAGACTTCTAAAGACTCAATTGATGGATTATGTGGGAAATGAGGATACTCTCGAATAGGCATCAAAAATAAAAGAGCTTAAGTAAGATTCAGAGTTCGTTTAAATGCTTTATAGAAGATTGCATTAAAATGTTTTAAGTTGTTTTGGATTCAAAAGATTAATGACTCAAACCATGCCGCTGAGTACTAGTAATGTTCAACAGAACCAAGTTGTGACAAATAACATCAACAACAACACCAGTTTCACTAGCGAAAGAGATAAAAGCAGTGAAAGACTGCCACCAAGAGGTCATCAAACTACAAATACAATGATTGAATTGAGACCATCGACTACAGCTGCACAGGCACCTGCTATTCCTCGCAAAAATATAGGTTCTCAACAAAATATTAACATTCCAATTGCTCCTTCTCCTATAAATAATATCCAACATCCTAACCAATCTTTCAATAATGTATCAGTTAACCAATCTTTTGTAAATGTCAACAAAAGTAGTCTAAACGCTGCTCACTATTTAAGTTATGAGGTGAGTAGTTTGGATTTATCTATATATCCGGCTCCACATCCTCAATGTCCTCTTGCGAAGCAACTTGCTAAATTGCTACCTCCTAATGATTCTGTTATTAACTTTTTAAAGACATTATTTTCTGAGCCTGGATAAAAAGTAGCAAATGAGTTATCTACAAATGCTAAGATAATTTTTGGATCTATTTTGAAGAGTGTGCAGGAATTGATTACAAATAGAAAGGAATATGCTCCTGATCGTATTTTAGCTCAAATTGGTCTTCTTCAAGATTGTATTAAGTGTCCTCATTTGATTAAAAATGTTGGATAATTGCTAGGATATGGAACTGGATTTGCACTTAGTCAACTTGTCTATGAAGATGAGAATAAAGCTGCCATTTATGAATAACTTCGTTCTAGAAACATTGATTTTAAGAGTGATAATTTTATAAAAACGATCAATGGAGTCATGCTTAGATTATTAGAAAATGCCAATTCAGTGGATATTGTAAATGTTTTGCTGTAGTTGTTGATTTATCAAAACATCAATAGAAATCCTTCACAAAAAACAGTAAGTTTGATAGTTAAATGTATGGGAAGAGTTATTAATAACTTCACAAAAGATCTACGACCGTAGGCAATAAAAACATTTTTAATAAAAAGTAATTAATTCTTAGCAATAATTGAATATGATACTGCTCTATAGCAATTGGATCTTTCTCAAAAGGAGCCAGGAAAGGAGCGAATTCGTCCTGATGATAGTGCGGCTAGTTTCATCAAAGATATAATTAGAAATTTATGTGAAACACTTAAATCTTAGATTTGGTAGCATTACTAAAAGGCTATGCTTGAGTCTAGATATCCAGATAGATACATTGCTAGCTATATAAATTATCTTAAGATAAAGGTTCCAGAACAACCTCGTAATAGATCTCAGCAAAAATAAAATGATGAGTTGAGAAAAATTAATTAATTGCTTTCAAAAACCAAATCTTTTGATCTGGGCATCACTCAGCTTAAGAAATATATAATCCAGCATCCAGAGTTTTCTCCTTTGGAATATTTTACTTCTTTGAATTATGATCAAAAGTTTATTTCGATGGTTATTGGAGCACTTGATGATTCTAGTCAGCAGAAGAAGGCAATTAAGAGATAGGAGAGAGTGGTTGAACAGCCTTCTGAAAATATTCAGGATAAAATAAAAAAATTAAAACAAAAGTTCCAATAACTGCAGCCTGAAAGTGGACAAGAAACCACTGCTAACAACTCAATGAATCGAGGTAAAGCCCAGCCTTAATAGCTTCAGAGTGAATAGAGGGCTCAATAGATTCGTCGTAGAATTTAAGAAATGAAAAACAAGATGAATACTGCAGTAAATCGTCCACGATCATGAAGTGATTTGTTAATACTGATTATGCTGCTAATCTATCATAATAACTCAATAACATCATTTTTTATAAAAGCTCATAAGGTACGATAGCTATGATCTTAAACGAACGTTTTACTATATCAAACTATGTTTTTAATTAGTCAACTGCTGATTTTCGCATCTGTATGTTGCTAGTACAGTCTGAATACGGAAATACATGTCTTCAGCTGATTTATCATTAGATGGTGGTGCGATTAACTGTTCTTCACACAACAAATCTGTTTATAGTTTTGCATTGACAAAACATTTTCTTGAGTCGGATTTATCGAAATCATCTAATGTTTCATCGCACTATAAATTTAGTTGTTATGATTGATGCTTGGTCATTGGCATTTGTGGAAACATTTGTTTCTCTATTGCATCTTGATTTCTTTTAGCCTTGGCGAAAGTATGCGCGAAGGATGAGTTTGAGCCTGCTATTGGTGAAGGAGGTCCGTTTCTGAATGGTTCCTGGTTGCATCGATCCAATCTAAAGTTTTATTTTCCCAGTGGGCTTTTAGGCTTAAAATTCATAACTGTCATAATTATAAGAAATAGTCAGCAAATCTTGATTAGACTTATTACGAAGAAAAAGAAGGCTCTAAATAAGGATTTTAGACGAAAACATCATTTAAGTAATTCTAAATTTTAATAAAAAAGTGCTGCGACCGGGAATCGAACCCGGGCCCAAGCGATGGCAACGCTCGATTCTACCACTAAACTATCGTAGCTTGCTCATAGTTAATCCATAAATCTTATATTTATTGACCTTTTAAAAGAATATTTCCTTAAAAATCAATATTTATAAAATATTTTTGATTGATTATCACTCATTTAGTTTGATGTCGTTTCTTTTTAATCTGTATTTTGCCAAATCTTTTTTCATAGCCTACTTTCTGTTCTTAATAGTTTTCTTTATTTTTCTGGTATTGCCTGGTGAGTCTATCTTTAGTTTATTGATCTACGTTTCTCCACATTTCTCCAATAATTTTAGTAATTTCAGTGATTTTTGATTATGGATTATCTTTTTTGACTTAATCATACACCTCCTGTCTGTATAAAAAAAATGCAGTTAATGCTCTTTTAGGAGGTTATGCAGAAACAGCTTTAGCTTTGCTTTTGGACATCTTCAAAATATTAAATAAGTTTAGCTTATTGTAGTAGTATATATAAAAGATAGCCTACATTTATAGACACCATTAATCCGAAGTTGAAAAATAACTCATTGATAATCATTCATCGGGCATGATGTTGATATGTATGCATGCCTATTGAAAGTACTATGGAGATTGTGTTTCATATCTTTTCGTTTGTTCTTTTATTATTTTTTAATACTAATTTGGTTCTTATCTGAAAAGGCGAAACACATTTGAGTTGGCTGGTGAGTATGGGTTTATGTCTTGGTGTATGATGTTTATTATACGTTGAATTATGTCACTCATTGATGTTTTTATTTTCCAGTATTGGGGTTCGAGAAGTGGCATGCATATCATTCCTCCCTCGTAAACATGAACATGTTTGAAGTCTTTGTCAAATTGAACTTTTGGTGATGATTTTGGGTAATCAGAAGGAAATGTTATTTTTACAGGAAAGCGTCCATGTTCCCATAGAGTACCTTCTTTTCCCAAAACCCAAAGAATCCAAACATCGTTGCAACTGATTCCCTTGGGCATACACTAAACAACCTCAGCATATGAAAGTTGCCTGATTTATTATAGTTCATTTTCAATTCTGCTTTCCCTCATAAACTCTCAAAATTAATATAAATATTAATCAACAATGTTATGAAGTCTATATTTTTTCATTAACAAACTCTGATTCCATCAAATTGATTTTATGTTCTGGATAATTTAATATTTTATAATTATCACGAGTATGTCAGCTTATCCTACAGCCCTGCAAACTATCCTCAAAGGAGCTCCATGCATTGTTATGAGTTTCTACGCTTCGTATGTGTTCTATATGGTGATGCACGGAATGGTTCGCAGACCACAAGATCATGTACCAAAATTTTCTTTCCGATCAACAAAATTCTAGCGTTTAGTGCGCTTCAGAGATGAATCACTAAGACGCAACTATCAGCTCCAAATAATTTCTGACCCGAATGTCTAATATCAAAAATCATGCAACTCAATGCTCTAAAAATGATGGCAAGATATAATCATAAACATCACTATTTTAACTAAACAACTTTAAAAGTATGCATCAGATCAATAATTGCAGCAATCTTTTCGCTGTTTGATTTATTTTTTATGATTCACGCAGCAAAGCAATCATATACTTTCTCCTCCCTGCGTCAAGAAATGTGAGTTTTAACTTATTTTATGCTTAAATTCCCATCACATTTATTCCCATGCTTTGAAGTTCAGTTGTTATTCTGAATACGATGAATTATGCATAATTTTTGTCGACTGCTGTTTTGTTGTGAGTTAACATAGTAAATGCAAGTTCATAGCCCCTATTAGAGTGTATAAAATTGGTAATAGTTTTTGGCTGAGCGAGTACATGGCTCCAGGGGAGTATCCAATGTTATAGTCCTCTTTCTTATTTAGTTTCAATAGTATCTGATTTTTATTTATATGTTTAAAAGAAAAACTATATAAAAGAAATATTACTTTATTTTTTAGGATTATTGTTGGGAAAATTGGTTGTATTATAATTTATTTGATCGCATCACTTTATATTGGAAAATATTGCAGCATTTTAGTAGGAAAATCTAAACTTAATAAAAAAATAACCAAACTCAAATTTAACTTTTTAAGATATTCATTTAATTATTTATCTGTAGTTTCTTTTATTTTTATTTGCTGCAGCCATTTCGAATAGCAATCCAAACAAATCCAAAGTGAAATTTAAAGTATATTCCTATGAAAGGAATCATTCCAATAAATTTCCTTAACCATAAAAAAATGTAAAGGATCGTAGACCAAAGGTTTCAAAAACAGTCTCGTTGATCTCCTTCTTTTTGCTCTTTAATTATGAGGCATTATGATATTGGAAGCATTGAGATAGTATTACAATAAGTATTCAGTGAGTTCGAGTGGTTTGTAATTGAATTAGAAAAGAATCGATGTTTTTTTGTTGATCATGGCATCTTGGATATCGATTATACTGTTTTTGCTGGGTAATTTTATTTAATTGGATATTTTTCTGTGGATGAGTAGGATTGGCATGGCGGAGTTGTTTTTCATGTAGGTTGTGAAAGTTGGGAAATAGTGGAGTTTATCCATTGATTATAATGTCCATAGAGAAGAGTAAAAGATGTGCTAGTTTGATATTAGATCTTAGATTGTAAGTAGAGTTGAAAAATCGACTTCACTCTCTTTGCTTGCAATTTACAATAAACAAAAAATGATAGAAAAAATGACTGCAAGTTGTTGGGTCATAGGAACTCCTTTAAACCTTCCTAAAATGCATAGTTTGATTCTGCCTAATATTTATTTTTTATTCTTATTATTTTTAATTTGGCACATTTTAGTCAATTGCCTAATTTATTTGGAAATATTTTCAAAAATTGTTGGTTGAATATCCTTCAATTTCAGCCATTTTGTCGCAGCATCATAAAAATAATTAAACCACTCCATCAAAATATTTTCCTCTTTTTCATGTGATTTCTACGATTAAATTAGCATCTCCATTGAGCGCTCTTAGTTATGCATAAACCAAATCATAAGCAAATCTTTAAAATCTTGGTTTATTTGTTTATTTATTACTTTTGTTACTGTCCACCAGCATTTTAGCTATGCCAACACTTCTTCATATTTGAAGTTGCCGCTGGTTTTCAATAATATACCCCATTTCCCAATCATCTTTAGTTGATCAATAGTTTAATTTTTCTAAATCTGGACTCCATATCCGCTTACTTGAGCTAGAACCCCAGCCGCAAAAGCTTACAAATTTTAGTTGCTTTCGCTAATTAACTGTTAGGTCTGCATTTGCTGATGAAGACCTAGTAGTCTCTTGACAGATTATATGCATAGGATGCCACCAACTGAGTGTTCATTCAGTGCTTGAGTTAGCACAAGCAATGCTGGACGCTGCAAGACAGCAATAAGAGAGGCTTATATTGATCGGAGGATGAAAAGTTGGGAGACAATTTCAAGAAGGAAAGCTAGCTCCTGCCTGTTTGCTGGACGGTGGGCGAGAACAACTGACAAGTTACGAAATTGTCTGTTTTTAAGATAAAAAGCCCACTCTTTTAAATAGAGTAGATCACTCTTGCCACTCATCAAATAAAATCATTACTAATTGCAACAAACAGTTATCGTCATATACATTCTTATCCATAGTTTCGTCTATTTTTGAAAAGCTCCCACTCAATTTTAGACCCTATAAGGAACTTAATTTTGTTATGTTGTGGTGATATGATGATAATTATTTGTTGTAAATGGAGATTCACCCCGACGCCCCAGCTAACCCCCTCTTCAATGACATGAACGAACTTCTCAATTTTGAGAGAACAGCTTCCAATGACTACAGAGTCCAAGGAAAATTACGTCACATTCAAATCTCTGAGCACAACGAAAAAATCATTAAGGATAAAGTCCTCGAAACTCAAAATATATGTCTCCCTACTCTCAACAATATCCGCAATCAAAGAAACATTTCTCAACTTCAAGAGCGAGTCTATCAGAACTTGACAAAGCACTTCGATACTTTGAACATCTGCATTCTTAGAAGCAGAACAAACGACGAGGCTGATCATTGCTTTAACCAATTCGCTACTACTTATGAGACTGTCTTCAGACCAGATTTGAAAAGGATTCTACTTGACTATTGAACCTTTGATCAAAAATCAATAACAATCATCATTATCATCGGGACTATACCCCTATTTTTGCATATAATATTGAAATAAATGGAACTTATACAGGTCAAAGAGGAACTTCTCGCTTATACTAAGTAACTCTATTACCTTAGAGCCAATTAGACTGAGAAACAGTGGGCTCGTGATAATGCTGCAGCTCTTAAAATTCAATCAAAGTTCAAAATGTATATGAGAAGGAAATAATTTTTACGCAAAAAGGCAGCCGCTATTAAAATTTAAACTCATTTTAGAGCTTACTATGCAAGGAAACAATTCAAGCAACGTCTTGCTTATGATAACAATATAAAAAATCTGCAGTATTTCGCACAGCAAGCAATCATTATCCAAAAAATATTTAGAGGTTACTTTGTGAGAAAGTACATTCATAACTTTTATCTGCGTAAATCTTAATTGAAAGCACTGCAACTAAAAAATTAATAATTTAAGGATTAGCTTGAGCATTTTGGAAAGGCTCAGGCAATTGAGGCGTAAGAGTATCAACAATAGCTAGCAAAAGCAGAATTCCAAGCATTGGCTAAAAATTTGCATCATTTGTCCTCGACAAAGGGAATTCCTGGAGTTTATAATTCTCCTTTTTCTTTATAAAAGCCTGCAGTTTTCGACAAAACAGTGGAATAGCATTTGAAAACAGCTTTCAAACAATCTTACAAATGGCGTCCTCCTAATCATTAGCAAATTTTGAAATATTCTATAAAGACTTCGAAATGAGTATATATCAAAAGCGAATGATTGTCGATATAATTATCAATGAATAATCAATTCACAAGTAGTCGCTCTCCACTTCATGGTGGAGGAATGCCATTTTATAACCCTCAAAAAGACGCTATCAATCCTAATAACCCCATTCTCTATCAGCCAAGTAATAGCAATCCTCCACCCTACATTCCCAATACCAATTCCAAAAGCTTTATCTCTCGTTCTAACATAATGTAGCCCATTAAACCAGCTAATAACACTTCGGCATTCATTAAAAATTCAAATGAAGGGGTTCCTCCATCAAGTAAACTCACTTCCAATCACATTATTTCTCCATCATCTGGTTTTACAGCGGCTAATTATCAGACTTACACACATGGATTTCAGAATAAATCGGCTAATAATGAAATGGCGAAAAGTTTGATTCATGATGGCCATAAAAATGGTTCATAAAATATTTTAGGTTACCCCATTGTCCCTCCATAAAAACCTGCATTTCTTGCAAATACACCTACTAGAAGAGCTCCGCGGATGAGTTAACCTTTGCAGATGGACTATAATCCTCCAATAATTAAACCATTCGAATTTAAATCAAATACTACCGAGCAGCTGACAGAGAGTCCTGGCTTGCAAAAGCGGTTTAAAGATCCAAAGTAATTTTAAAACAATTTTCTTAAAAATAAGCAAATAGGTAGTTCTCCATTGATAGAACAGTAAAAAGAGTAAAAAAGTACAAGATTCTAGGGAAGTACAGGAAAAAGTTAAATTTGGAGTAAAGGCTCATTGGGCAAAAAACGTCCTCCTGTGTCATTGAAGGACTTCATAAAAATCAAATAATTGGGGTCTGGCAAATATGGTCAAGTATCGCTCGTCAAGTAATTCATAAATTATCTTTAGATAAAAGAGTACAGGTTTCATTTGCGCTTTGAAAATGATCTAGAAAAAATTGTTAAAAGATTAAGAAATAACTGATCAATTTATTAGAGAATTAAAGATTCAGCTCTTTCTAAATCATCCTAACATCATCAAAATGTATGGGTACTTTGATGACTAAGCCTATATTTACATTATTTTGGAAGTCTGTACAGGTGGTCAACTATATCACCAGCTGCGCAAATCTGAACCAATGCCTGAAAATAGGGTGGCCACTATTATGAAACAAGTTTGTGAAGCAGTGAAGGAAATTCATGGGCTGCGGATCATTCATCGAGATATCAAGCCTTAGAATATCGTCCTCCACGAAGTAGCCAAACATTTATGTAGAATGTTATAAAATTATGCGATTTTGGATGGTCAGTGTATCTCGATAACAAACTCAGAACAACTTTCTGTGGCACTCCACTCTACGTGTGTCCTTAAATCCTTAAAGGTCGATAATACGATTAAAAAATAGATATTTGGTCATTGGGGATAATGATGTACTAGATGATCGTTGGTGAAAATCCATTTAAGATAACGAAAGAGTAGGAGTTGATAAAAATAGTAAAATAATAAATTTGTATTCCTTCTTATGTTTATGTTTCTAGATAGGCTCGTGATTTTTTGGACAAATGTTTAAAGAAAAACCCGGCTGATAGAGTTACAATTAAATAATTGCTGAATCATTAATTCTTCAATAAAAATCCAGATAAGAGCGAAAAGAAATTGGCTTTTTGAGACAATGATGACTATTATATTATGTTAGTTATTTATTATTGCATTTCCTCATAATTTTTGTTTATTCAATCTGAAAAATAATAAATATTAAACAATCTTCATTTTACACTGAACTTGGATAATCTCCAAAGAATCATAAGGAATTAATCAAATTAATTTACAACTATTGTCGTATAGAGCTCTTAAAAATGATTCGATTACATGACCCACAAGGCACAAGAAAAATATTCGATATAATAAATTTTTGTAAAAAAATAATATTGAATTTAAATAAAGTATGTAAAAATTAATTTACTGATTTTTGCAAAAACGAATTCATAAGTATAAAAAATTTTTTATTGTTTTCGGTTATATATATTTTTATTGGGGTTGGGGTTGGGGTTGGGGTTGGGGTTGGGGTTGGGGTTGGGGTTG
>DYPS01000071.1:0-8505 GCA_020719775.1 Desulfosporosinus sp.
ATTTTGATGATGAGTGAACAATATGAAACTATGAAAAATTGGCTTGATAATTATAAAGAAAGAATTAACATAGAAATGATTTTAAATGAAGAAAGAATGGAGAATATGAAAAAAATTAATCCAAAATATGTTCTTAAAAATTATATTTTACAAGATGTTATCAAAGAGGTGGAAAATGGAAATTTTGAACTTTTGAATGATATTTTAGAGATTGCAAAAAATCCATATGATGAACATTTAAAATATGAAAAATATGCTAAACAAACCCCTAAAAATTTAGGAGGATTTATCTGTAGTTGTTCTTCATAGATTTTTAGATAAAATAATAAAATTTCAAATAAGGGAATAAGTTATGAACATAAAGCAGCTAGCCAAAGATTTTTTAGTTGGGACATTATCATTGATACCTCTTTTTGTTGTTGTACAAATACTCTTATGGATTTACTCTATGGGTATAACTATATTTAATGATTTATTTATAATTACTAATGATAATTATGTGAGTTTCGGAGTTATTATTTTTATTATTTTATTCCTAACTTTGATTGGTTCCTCGATAGAAAAAGCTGGGAAATCTTTTCTGATAAATTTCATCGATGAGATTTTGCAAAAATTGCCTGCAATTGGGATTGTGTACACAATCATAAAAAAAATAACTGAACTTTTTAAACCAAATGCTAAAAGCCAAAAGAGGGAAGTGGTTTTAGTTGAATATCCAAAAGCTGGTCTTTGGGTACCTGCATATGTACTTAATAAACATGAAGATATTTGGGTTCTTTTTGTCCCTACAAGTCCAAATCCGACAAGTGGTTATGCAATCATAGCAGATAAAAATATAACCAAACCAACAACCTTAACCATATCTGAAGCAAGTCAATTTATTGTAAGTATGGGGGCTGATTTTATTAAAAAAGAGGAGATCTCTGTTATAATAAAAGAAGCAAGTATTGTGAATAGTTAAAAACAGATAAATTAAAAGGAAAATATAATGATAACAGTAAAAATGGAAAAACAATGTGGATGTTTTAAAAGAAGTGATTTTCAAGAGGAGCAAACATTTGAAACAAAAGAGGAAGCTTTAAAAGAAGCCCTTGCGATGTGTGAAGATATGAATGAAACTTTTTGCCAAAAACATAACTTTAGTGTTGTAGAAGATGGGGATATTTTGATGATCAAAGTGGATATGAATTAATGATTGATGTTAAGCTATTACAAAATAATTTTGAAAAAGTAAGTAGTTTACTCATAAGAAAAAAAGTGGATGGAAATTTACTTGAAAATTTAAAACTAAAATTAAGTGCTACAAAAATAAAAAGACAAGAGATGGAATCATCTCAAGCACTTCAAAATAGCTTGTCATCACAATTTGGAGCATATAAAAAAGAGGGAAAAGATACGGTAATTTTAAAAGAAGATATTGATGCTTTAAAAGAAAAGAGAACACTTTTAGAAATAGAAGTTCAAAATGAAGAAAAAGAATTAGAATCTATATTGTTGGCAATCCCTAATCTTCCTAATGAAGATGTTCCATGTGGAGCTAGCGAAGATGAAAATATTATTTTAGAGAAGATTTTGGTGCCAAAAGAATTTACATTTACACCAAAAGAGCACTGGGAGATAGGTGAAAATCTTGGAATTATTGATTTTGAAAGAGGCGTAAAGCTAGCTAAAAGTAGATTTTCGGCGCTAAGTGGAATTGGAGCTAGGCTAGAAAGAGCACTTATAAATTATTTTTTAGATTTCAATCGTGAACGAGGTTTTTCTGAGTGGTATGTTCCGTTTATGGCAAATACAAACACACTTATAGGAACAGGGCAATTACCTAAATTTGAAGAAGATCTTTTTAAAATAGAAGGGGAAGACTTATACCTTATCCCAACTGCTGAGGTACAACTTACAAATCTTTTCAATGATGAAATTTTAACACAGGAACAATTGCCAATCTTACTTACTTCGTATACACCATGTTTTAGAAAAGAAGCAGGAAGTGCGGGAAGAGATACAAGGGGAATGATACGACAACACCAATTTGATAAAGTAGAGCTTGTTGCTATCACTAAACCAGAGCAATCGAGTGAAATTTTTCATAAAATGGTAGAGTGTGCAAGTGATCTCTTGACTTCATTAGAACTTCCTCATCAAAAAGTACAACTTTGTACAGGCGATCTTGGATTCGGAGCTGCTGTTACTATTGATCTTGAAGTATGGTTACCTGGACAAGGAAAATATAGAGAGATAAGTTCAATAAGTAATACAAATGATTTCCAAGCACGGAGAGCGAAAATCCGTTATAAAGATGGGAAAAATAACATTTTATGCCATACTTTAAATGGTTCAAGCTTGGCTGTAGGGAGAACGCTTGTAGCAATTTTAGAAAATTATCAACAAGCTGATGGAACGATAAAAATCCCTGATGTACTTAAAAAATATATGTAGGTTCTTTAAGTTTTGAAAAAAATTATTTTTACTATTTTCTGTGTTATACATCTATCAGCAGCAATAGTAAGCAATGGGTTTATTAAAAGCGATTTAGATGTTTTAAAAGATCTTGACATAGAAAGTTCATATATAAAAGATGAAAAGTTTCAAGAGTTCTATAGTAATTTTTCAACCCGACATGAAAAGAGTTATATAAATAATTTAAATCGTGGAAAAACTTATATTCCAGAAATTTCAAATATTTTAAAAGACAATGATGTTCCTTCTGTATTTTTATATATGGCAATGGCTGAATCAAATTTTGTCCTTGAAGCAAAATCGCCTAAAAAAGCATTAGGCCTTTGGCAATTTATGCCTGGCACTGCAAAAGAATTAGGATTGAAAAAAAATAAATATGTCGACGAGAGAATGGATTTTATAAAATCCACAGAAGCAGCTGTTAAATATTTAACAAAATTACACAATATTTTTGGTTCATGGTATCTTGCTGCACTATCTTATAATTGTGGAGATGGAAGGCTTATTGAAGGGATAACAAGAGCTACAATTGATATGTATTGTGAAAAGAATGATTGCTCAAATGATAGAACTATCCAATCATATCAAAAAACACTTAAGGACTACGAAAGAGGAAGAGTTAGCTATAAAGAAGTAAATAAGATATACAATATTGTTAAGAATTGGCATGAATATAAGCCTACTTTGAATCATCTTTTATCTGAAAGAAGGGGAGAGAAAAAACAATATCTTCCAAATGAAAGTAGGAACTATATTAAAAAGATTATTTCATTGGCGATGATGAATAATAACGATAATGTGATGATAAATAGCAATATAATTGTAGATCAAAAGAATAAATCTTCTTTGGCAAGAGTCGATGTCTCAGGGGGGATTTTGCTTAATAATATAGCTTCTTTAGCGGGAGTCACAACTGATAAATTAAAAAAACTCAATCCTCATCTTACAAAGAATATTACACCACCAATATCTGGGAAAACACAGATTTATATACCTCGGTCTAAATTAGCAGACTTTAATGAAAATAAAAAAAGTATGACTGAAAATTCTGGAATAGATAAGAAAGGTGGTTTGGAAGATGATTTAGATAATATAAATTCAGATTACCTTCAAACATATTCAGTTAAAAAAGGTGATACGATTAATACTGTTGCTACAAAATTTGGAACAACAGTAGAAAAGATAAAAAAAGACAATAATTTAAAATCAAATAAATTAAAAAAAGGAACCAAGCTTGTTATTAAAACTCAGTAAATTAACTCTTCTTTTTTTTATAGTGATTTTATCTATTAGCGGATGTCAAAAGAGATATTTTTCTCAAAATTATGCATCTAAAAGTTATAAAGATTCTTCTGCTCAATATCAAAAAATAGAAAAACAAGAGATAAAAGATTCACAATCAATGCATACTGCAACTATGAGACCTTACGAAGTTCTTGGAAAAACTTATTATCCAACTATTACTTCCGTTGGAGAAGAATTTGAAGGAGTTGCTTCTTGGTATGGTCCTGATTTTCATGCAAAAAAAACATCAAATGGGGAAATATATGATATGTTTGCATATACAGCAGCATCAAAAACTCTTCCGATGAATACAATGGTAAATGTTTATAATCAAAAAAATGGCAAATCGGTTGTAGTGAGAATTAATGATAGAGGACCGTTTATAGATGGGAGAATCATTGATCTTTCAAATGTTGCAGCAAGAGATATAGAGATGGTTGGACTTGGAACAGCAAATGTTAAACTCACTATTTTAGGATTTCATTCAAAGATTGCTAAAACAGTTCAAGAAAAAGAAGAGGTTGAAGGAAATGGAAGGTATTATGTTCAAATCGGAGCTTTTTTAAATTTGAATGGCGCGATTATGACAAAAGATAAATTTAACAATACAATTCTTGGAAATAATTATAAAGCAATTTTAAAACAAACAAGTGTTGATGGAAAGATATTGCATAGAGTTTGGATAGATGGATTTAGAAGTGAATTAGAAACAAATGATTTCAAACGAGCAAATGGTCTCCATGATGCTCTTGTAATAGCACAATAAATTAAAAAGGAAGGATATGTTTATGACTGAATTGTCAAGAGAAACAAGAGAAACAAAAATAAAATGCAAAATGGATGTGACTAATAGTGAAGAAAGTATAATCAATACGGGTATTGGATTTTTTGACCATATGTTAGAGGCATTAGTAAAGCATAGTGGTATTTCACTTCAGCTGCAATGTAAAGGGGATACTCATATTGATGACCATCATAGTGTTGAAGATTGTGGAATAGTAATAGGCCAAGCTTTAAAAAAAGAAATTTTTCCAATTAAAGAAGTTGAAAGATATGGTAATGCAACTGTCGTAATGGATGAAGCAAGTGTTCATTGTGCATTAGATCTTTCAAATAGACCATACCTTGTGTATAAGATACCAGTTGTTGGGAAAGTTGGTAGTTTTGATGTTGAGCTTGTTGAAGAATTTTTTCATGCTTTAACTCTAAATAGTGGAATCACTTGCCATCTGATATTCGAACGAGGTACAAATAAGCACCATATTATAGAAGCTACATTTAAAGCATTTGCTGTTGCTTTAAGAAGAGCATTGGTAGAAAATAAAAAAATTGGAATCCCAAGTACAAAAGGAATTTTATGATTAAATTACTTGTATTTGATATAGATGGTACTTTAACAAATGGGCAAATTACTTATGATGCAAATGGGGTAGAAACAAAATCATTTGATGTGAAAGATGGAATGGCAATTGAAGCATGGACAAAGAAATTTGGTTTTAAAGCAGCATTCATAACTGGTAGAAATAGTGTTATCGTTGATAAAAGAGGAAAAGAACTTGGTGTTGAGTATATATATCAAGGGGTTAAGGATAAAACTAAAGTTTTAGATGAAATTTTAAAAAAAGAAAAATTAACTCTATCTAGTGTTGCTGCAATGGGAGATGATCTTAATGATATCAAAATGTTACAATCTGTAAAGCTTTCATTTTGTCCTAACGATGCAAGTGCTGAGGTTAAAGAGATTGTTTCAATTGTGAGTAAAAAGAATGGTGGAAATGGTGCAGCAAGAGAGATGATAGAGTATATTTTAAGTATGCATGAATTAGAGCTAAAGAGTCTATGGCCTTAAAATTATTTCTTTTAATATTAATATTACTTCCAGCACTATTCATAGAAAAGGATGATGATGAAGCCTTAAAAATGGAAATAAATAAAGAGCTTCCAAAAATAATCTTTTTAAATGCTATGATGCAAGATATTAATGAAAAAAGTATTGATAAAATAGTTAATGCAAAAGAAGTTCGAAAATATGAATACAAAGATGAAATATATGATGGAGAATTGATTTGGAGAAATACTAATAATAATTTTGATACAATCAAGGCTGGTTATGTTAAAAAAGAAAGAGATATGTATCTCTTCCAAAAGCATGTATTTTTAAAGCGAGGTTTAGATTTAGAATTATCAACAAATGAAATTTTGTATAATCAGATAACAGATATACTATCCAATAATGATGATTTTGTTATGAAGTATAAAAATAGTGTATTTACTGGAAGGAATTTATATATGAATCGAAATGATCAGGTGATTAGTGGAGATAATGCTCATTTTAAAATAAATAAAAAGGATTTTTAATCGTGAAATATTTTATGACAATATTTTTCTTATTTACTGTATTGTGCGGAGAAGAATTAGATGTGGATATTACAGCAAATCACTTTTCAGCTGATAAATCAAAGAATCTTATTGTATTTACAGGAAAAGTAGCAATGCTCAAGGGAGAAGATAGTTTATATGGCGATAAATTGTTAGTTTATACAAAAGTAGATAATAAAACGAATAAGACCGCGATACAAAGTTATATTGCGACAGGGCATGTTAATATAAAAATCAAAAAACCAACGACAACTATGATTGGGCGAGGAGAGAAGATAACTTATGATGCTGATAGTATGGTTTATATTATTATTGGTGATGGTTATCTTGAAGATGTTGCAGAGAAAAAAAGTATAAAAGGTGAAAAAATTTATTATGATGAAAAAAATGAAAATACTAATATTGATGGTGGAAATAATAAGCCAGTTCAATTTAAACTTAAAATAGAAAGCAAGTAGTATATGAGAATTATAGAAGCAAAATTTATCATATCGGCTTCAAACATAGCGGCGTGTCCAAATCCAGATATAGCAGAGGTGGCTTTTCTTGGGAGGAGTAATGTTGGCAAAAGTTCACTTTTGAATTCTTTAACAAAACGAAAAAGTTTAGCAAAATCTTCTTCAACACCTGGAAAAACTCAATTGATAAACTTTTTTGATATTGTTTTTAAAGATGATGAAGATGATACAAGCGAGCATAGATATGCACGATTAGTTGATTTACCAGGATTTGGTTATGCAAAAGTAGCTAAATCATTAAAAAAAGATTGGCATAAAAATCTTACAGAATTTTTGGAAAAAAGACAGAATCTTCAAATCTTTGTCCACTTAATTGACTCAAGGCACAATGATCTAGAGATTGATAAAAGTGTTGATGATTTTTTAAATTATATTAAAAGAGGTGATCAGATTATTTTGAATGTATTTACCAAGATAGATAAATTAACTCAAGCAGAGTTGCAAAACTTGAAGTTTAAATATCCAGAAGGAATTTTTATTTCAAATCTTAAAAATAAAGGGATGGATACTTTGGAACGTACAATTTCAACATACCTTTTTGGAAAATAAATAATGATAACATATATAAAACCAATTATTCAAGATATACAAAAAATGCAACAACTTGTGGCTCAAGAAGTAAAAAATGGAAATATTCTAGAGAGAAATTCTGCTGAAATGGCAACAACAATCCGTTCTTATATTGTGGCATATGACGGTGATGTTATTGTTGGATTTGTAGCTTTACACATTCATACTATAACACTTTGCGAGATAAGAAGTTTGGTTGTTGATGAAAGTTATAGAAATTCAGGAATTGGTGGGGAGTTGATACAAAGAGCTATAAGTGAAGGAAATTTTTATGGATTGAAAACAATCTTAGTTTTGACATATAGACAAAATTTATTTGAAAAATTTGGATTTCATGTTATAGCAAAAGAATCAATTCCAGAAACAAAAATATGGGCAGACTGTATCAAATGTAAACATTTTCCAATATGTGATGAAATTGCTCTTACTCTTAATATTGGAGAAAACAAAGAGTAAAAGATTTATTTTTATGGATTAAAATCCAAAATGATAAAATTCTTTTGGCTCTTTTGCTTCAAATTCGTAACCTAAAATTTTTGTAATTTTACTATGTAACATTACTCTTTGTACTTGATTTGAAGGTTTTCCATATTGAAGATCTCCAATAATTGGATGACCAGCATGTTGAAGATGGACTCTTATTTGATGTGTTCTCCCATTTTCAATAACTATTTGTACTTTTGATCTGTGTCCTTCTACCATATATGGAGTGACAATTGTAAGTGCAGGTTTTCCTTTTACAAGATCAATTTTACTTTTTGCTGTTTGCCCTTTGATAGTTAAAATTGGTAAATCTACTTTAAACTCATCTACTATTTTTCCATCAACAATTGCTACATATTCTTTATAAACTTTATTGTCCATAAATTCTTTGATAGCTTTTCCTCTAAATTCTTCATTTTTAGCCATCAACATTACACCGCTTGTCTCTTTGTCAAGACGATTGAGCAGTTTCGCATGAGGGAACATCTCCTCCACTTCACTAGCATTTAAGTATGCTGGTTTATCAACTGCTAAAATATCATCATCTTGAAATATCACTTTCACCGATGGTATCTCTTTGATTTTGAAAACACTTTTATCACTTATCTCGCCCCTCGCCACTAGAAGTTTTTTCCCTTCACAAGTGACTATTCCTTTGTCTATCAACTCTTTTGCTTTTCCGTTTGAGATTCCCTCTTGAATTGCTAATAATTTGTATGCTTTATCTTTTGCCATTATTTTCCCTTTTTTATATGTTATGGCTTAAATTGCTAAAGCAATGTTTGCCATTATTTTCCCTTTTTTATATGTTATG
>DYPS01000071.1:8605-14655 GCA_020719775.1 Desulfosporosinus sp.
CTTAAATTGCTAAAGCAATGTTTGCCATTATTTTCCCTTATTATTTCTATTATTGGTGTTATGTCACCACTTTGTCCTATTGATGAAGGCTCTAATGTGTCTATTTTATCCAAATAATCTTTTAGTTCACTCTCATCAATTAAATTATAATTTTCAACGCATTCGAAAAGTGATTTTTGATTGAAGATCACTTTCCCGCTTATTAGTTTACAGCCAAAAAAAGCTGGTTCAATTGGATTGTGTCCGCCTGCCGTTTTTATAAATCCACCACCTAGAATGACCACATCACTTATTGCATAAATATTGTTGAGTTCTCCCATTTTATCAATCAAAATGATATCACTCTCTAAATCGTCTTTTTGACTTAATTTATGAAAACTCAATCCACTTTTTTCATATTTTTTTGTGATTAGTTCCCATACCTCATTAAATCTTTCTGGATGTCTAGGAACTATCACGAGTCGACCCTGTTTTCTGTTCCAACTATTTAAAATCAATTCCTCTTCATCTTTGTGTGTACTGCCGGCAGTGATTATTATACCATCAGGTTTGGTGTATACTTTTGTAACTTTTGGAAGATTCGCTAGCTTGATATTTCCTATTACTTGAATATTTTTCCCACCTAGCTCACTAATTCTTTTTTTATCTATTTCACTTTGAGCAAAAATAAAATCGATATGTTTAAAAATATATTTATAAAAAAAGCTATATTTTTTATATGTGAGATACGATTTATCATTTATTCTAGCGTTGATTAGAACTGTAGTGGTACCTTTTTGTGAAGCAACCAAAAAAAGCATATACCAAAGTTCTGCTTCCATCACTAAAAGAATTTTTTGTCTTTTTATCCAAAATGGTAAGAAAAATTCAAATGGAAGATATCTTACATTGTTACTTAATTTATGTGCTTCCTCAAAACCTGTATTTGTAATTACACTTAAATTTATCTCATCTTTTGAAAAATGTTCTAAAATTGGCTTTAAAGCTCTTGTCTCTCCCATGGAACAACTGTGAAACCAAATTTTATCTTCAGCAAAAGGTGGATTATTTTTTAAAAAAAATTTTGCAGGAATCGCTTCTTTATATTTTGAGGTTCTTGATTTTAAGAGTAAATATGGGATTGCTAAAATATACAGAAAGAATGATAAAAGAAAATAGATATATTGAAACATTTTTACCTTTCTACCAAAGAAAAGAATTATTTTTATTAGGAAGTTTATTTAAAATAAATAACCAATTAAAAATGATTCTTTGAGACAGTATATTTAAAAAATACTTTTCTACTCTTGATCTTCTTCTTCTTCTTTGTAGATAATTCTTCCACAATGAGGACACGTAAAAATTTCCTCAGTAAGCAAAAAATCACTATAGGCTCTATTTGTAAGTTTCATATGACAACCATAACAAGCCTGTTTTTTAATAGCTACAACTGCACTATTTCCAGTCCACCTTTTGATTTTTTCATAAAATGCAAGGATTTTCCCATCGATTTGTTCAACAAGTTCAGACTTCTTTTTATAAATGTCTTCTTTTTTTGATTCCAAATCTTCAATATTTTTAGAAATTACACTTTTAAGTTCCTCAACATCAGCTTCTTCTTGTATAACTTCAGTCTTTAATTCCTCTAAAATTTTCTCTTTTGATGATGAAATTTCATCAAGTCTTATAATTTCATTATTTGCAAATGCGATTTGTTCTTTCGCAATCTCTTCTTCAAGTTGAAGAGCTTTTGCTTCTTTTTCATTTTTTACAGAATCGTATTTTGTATTAATTTCTTTGATTCTATCTGTTAATTCTTTTAAATGGATATCATTTTTTATTCTTTTATTTTTGGCTTCATCTATTTCAATATGAAGTTTATCTATCTTCTTATTTAACTCATCAACAGTTTTTAAAAAAACTTTTAATTTGTCATTTTGCTCTTTAATTTGTGGTTCAAATCCTATAATTTCTTTATCAAATTTCGATAATTTTACAAGTTGCTCTAAGTGCTTATTCAATGTTCTTCCTTTTTTATTTATATTCAAATGGGTTTTGATTTTTATCCATTATAGCGATTATTTTATTTTTTTTCAAATATTTTTCCAGAATAGCGTAAACTACACTATTGAAATGAATTTCACTTTCATAGTGCCCAATATCAATAAGTGAAATATTTCTCATTTTTGCATCCATTGCATCATGATATTTGATATCACCTGTTAAAAAAACATCAGTTGTAATAGAAGGCAAAAGTGACATTCCACTTCCTGTTGTAAGTGAAAATGAATTGACATATTCACTACATTTAACTACTTTTTTAAACTCTAATCCAAGTTTGTCTTTTATTAAATCATAAAAATCATCAAAACTTATTTGTGCTAGCTTAGCATTTAAAATAAAATCATTTTCATTTAATACTTCAAAACCTAAAATTTTTTCCATTACAAAACGATTCAGATGAGTTTTATCAATATTTGTATGCATGGAGATAAGTTTGAGATCTTTTTTGATCATTATTTCAAGAAGCTTAGTTGTGTAATTATCAAAATTTATTTTTTTTAATCCACTAAAAATAAGAGGATGATGCGTTATAAGGAGAGTTCCATTTGAAATTTTTTGGAGAAGTTCAAAGTCGATATCAAGTGAAATACAAATTTCATCAAAATCATCTTTCATATTTCCTAGGATAAGCCCACTATTATCCCAATTTTCTTGGAGGGAAAAAGGAGATATGAGATTTAAAAAATTATAAATATCTTCAATTTTCACTATTTTCTTCTAGTCAATCTTTTGTTTCGATCTTCTTCTTGAGCTTTGTATAAATGTGCACAACCAAGTGCTAATTCTCGAACTTTTAAAATGTAATTTTGTCTTTCAGTTACGGAGATGGCTTTTCGTGCATCAAGTGTGTTAAATGTGTGACTCGCTAACATGCATTGGTCATATGCTGGAAGTGGAAGCTCGTTTTCTAAGCAAAGTTTACATTCTTTTGCATAGTCTTCAAAGTGTTTAAATAACATTTCTGTTGTCGCCACTTCAAAATTGTATTTGCTAAATTCAACTTCCCCTTCAAAGTGGATATCTCTATAAGTCGTTTGTCCAAATTGATTTTCGTTCCAAATAATATCAAATACATTATCAACATTTTGTAGATACATTGCAAGTCTTTCAGTTCCATAAGTTATCTCAACAGCTACTGGATCACAAGCAATTCCACCTACTTGTTGGAAATAGGTAAATTGAGTGACCTCCATGCCATCAAGCCAAACTTCCCAACCAAGTCCCCAAGCACCTAAAGTAGGGGATTCCCAATTGTCTTCTACAAATCTAATATCATGTTTAGTCAAATCAAGGCCTAAAAATTCTAAAGATTTTAGATATAGGTCTTGAATATTATCTGGGCTTGGTTTTATTAAGACTTGAAATTGATAGTAACTTCCTAATCTATTTGGATTCTCCCCATATCTTCCGTCTGTTGGTCGTCTAGAAGGTGCAACATAAGCAACACTCCAAGGGCGATTGTCAAGACTTCTTAAAAGTGTCGCTGGATGAAATGTCCCTGCGCCTGCTGGAATATCATATGGTTGTACAATATTACATCCTTGATCGCTCCAAAATTCTTGAAGTTTCAGTAATAATTTTGAAAATGTCATCATCTATTTTTCCTTTTGAAATATCTTGGATTTTACCTTATACTAAATAATTTTTAGATAAAATGGTACTAATTTTTATCAATAAAGGTACTTACAAATGAGCGAAAAAACACCATTAGAGATTGCTTTAGCGCACTCTTTAACAAAAGATGAATATGAAACGATAGTCCATATGTTGGGACGAGAGCCAAACTATACAGAAATTGGAATTATCTCTGCTATGTGGAGTGAGCATTGTTCTTACAAATCAAGTAAAAAATATTTAAGCGGTTTCCCAACAAAAGCGCCATGGGTTATCCAAGGTCCAGGGGAAAATGCTGGAGTTATAGATATTGGTGATGGGTATGCAGCTGTATTTAAAATGGAATCACACAATCATCCAAGTTTTATAGAACCTTATCAAGGAGCAGCTACAGGTGTTGGAGGAATTTTAAGAGATGTTTTTACAATGGGTGCGCGACCAATTGCAAATATGAATCTTATCCAATTTGCCGGAATAGAAGGTAATAGTGAAACTGCAAAAAAACATAGATATTTACTTCGTGGTGTAGTAGCTGGAATTGGTGGATATGGTAACTGTATGGGTGTTCCAACTATCGGTGGACAAACAAATTTTGAAGAGTGTTATGCTGGAAATAATCTTGTAAATGCCTTTACTTTAGGACTTGTAAAAACAGATGAGATTTTCCTAGGACTTGCTGAAGGTATTGGAAATCCTGTAATGTATGTAGGAAGTAAAACAGGAAGAGATGGGCTTGGTGGCGCTGTTATGTCAAGCTGTGCTTTTGATGAAGATAGTGAGAGCAAAAGACCAACTGTACAAGTTGGAGATCCATTTACAGAAAAACTTCTCCTTGAAGCTTGTTTAGAATTATTCAAAAAAGATTTAATTATTGGTATTCAAGATATGGGTGCTGCTGGACTTACATCATCTTCATTTGAGATGGCTGGAAGAAGTGGAAGTGGTATGATTATGCATCTAGACAAAGTTCCTTCAAGAGAAGAAGGGATGACTCCATATGATTTTATGCTTTCTGAATCACAAGAGAGAATGCTTATTTGTGCTAAAAAAGGGTGCGAACAAGCTATTATTGATATATTTGAAAAATGGGAATTATCAGTTGCTGTTATCGGTGAAGTTACAAATACTGGTAATATGGAGTTATTTTGGTATGGAGATAAGGTGGCTAATATCCCAATTCAACCCTTGAGTGAAGAAGCTCCAGTATTGGATCGACCTGTAAAAGAACCTGAATATCTAAAAACTATTAAAGATATTGTTCTTGATAAAACTATTTCGACACAAGAAGCATTTGATATGATGTTTAGTGATATTGAAGTTGTTGATAAATCGTGGATATATAGCCAATATGACTCAATGGTACAAACAAATACAGTAAAAGGTCCTGGGAAACTTGATGGTTCTGTTATAAGAATCAAAGAAACAGGTCGTGCATTAGCTATGAGTGCTGATTGTAACACAAGATATTGTTATATAAATCCAGAGCTTGGAGCAGCTGCGGCTGTTATGGAAGCTGGGAGAAATGTTGCTATGACAGGAGCAAGACCTTTAGCAATTACAGATTGTCTTAACTTTGGAAACCCACAAAATCCAGAAGTTATGTGGCAATTTATGATGTCATGTGAGGGGATTAAAAAAGCTTGCAAGGAGTTAAATACACCTGTTATTGGTGGAAATGTATCTCTTTATAATGAAACTAATGGTGTAGGAGTTTTCCCAACTCCAGCGATTGCAACTGTTGGACTCAATGATGATATGAATAAAGTTTTATCATCATGTGTGCAAAATGAGGGAAGCACACTCTATCTTTTAGGTGAAACAAAAGCTGAATTTGGTGGAAGTTTATATATGAAAAAGATCTATGGAAAGGTTGCTGGAGTTCATCCCGAGGTAGATTTCAAGAAAGAACTTGCTCTTTGGGATTTTGTAATTGAAGCAAATAAAACTGGACTTTTACAATCTGCAAAAGATGTTAATGTTGGTGGTATTGCAATTAGTGCTGCTAAAATGTCAGTTGTTGGTGGAAAAGGGATCAGCATCACTGTTCCATTAAAAGATACAAAAGATATCTTTTCTGAATCTTTAAGTAGAGCAATAGTTGAAGTCAGATATGAAGATGAAGCTGCATTTGAAACTTTTGTTGGACAAAATCATGTAGAGTGTACAAAAATAGGGAAAACTGGTGGAGATGAAATCTCAATCAATGGAATCAAAAAAGATTTAAATGAAGCGATGAAAATCTATTTTGGTAGATTTCAAGAGATTATAGAGCAAGATCTATAATCTCATCTTTATTATTTATTTACAAAGTATGCAAAACTTTATAAATAAATATTTTAGACATAAGAGGTAGTTACTACTTCTTATGTATATCAATTGTGGCTATTTTGATT
>DYPS01000151.1 GCA_020719775.1 Desulfosporosinus sp.
GGATGATGCTTAAATAAAGCTGAATTAATTGGAAATTTCGGAAATTTCGGAGAAAAATTTGTTTTTATTTCAAAACCTCCTATTTTAAGAGGTTTTTTGAAGTATTTTTATAATCTAAAAATATTGTAAATATAAATATTATTGTAATCTTGTTATAATTTTTATAAGAAAATCTGCAGAATTCTTTGCGCTTGTTTCTAAAAATGCATCAAAATTAAATCCAGCATCCATATCCGCTGTATCACTAATAGCTCTTAAAATTAAACATGGTACTTTCAAAGCATCGCAAACAACTGCAACACTAGCACCTTCCATCTCTAAAGCATCTGCATTAAAAGTTTTTTCTATAAAAGCTTTTCTAATTTCATCGCAAACAAATTGATCACCAGTAGCGATAATCCCCTCCATGATAGATATATTATTCTCTTTTGCAACTTCTAATGCAATCTCTTTTAGTTTTGTATCTGTATTTACATAAACATTTCCACCTGGAACATAGCCGTGTGGATGACCAAATGCGGTAATATCTAAATCGTGTTGTGAAAGTTGATTTGCTACAATTAAATCACCAATTTTTAATTTTGGATTTATGCCACCCGCAACTCCACTAAATAACAATGTATCACAACCAAATTTTTGAATCATAGTAGATGCTGTTAAAGTTGAAAATACTTTTCCAATTTTACTGTATGCAATTACCACGTTAAGCTCACCAAATTTTGCTTCATAATATTTATTATTTGCATACTCAACTACATTTATATCTGTAAAATATTCTAATAAAGGGGCAATTTCTTCTTCCATTGCACCCATAATTGCTAGTCTAGTCATTTAAAACCTCTAAAACTTCCTCTAAAGTTTTCATATCACTTACATTATAAGTTGGGACACTTACACCTTTTTTATTTAAACCTTTAAGGACATTTCCATTTCCGAACTCTATAAACATATCAACCGCATCCATATGAGCTTGAATTGATTGTTTATATAAAACAGGCATAATCAACTGATTTGACAATAATTCAACAGCTTCATCTTTTGTATTATATGGTTTTGTTGTTACATTTGATATTACCGGAACTCCAAAAGTATCATTTATTTTTTCTAAATATGGTGCAAGTTTTGCAATTGCTGATTCTAAAATAGGGCAATGACTTGCAACACTCATAGGAAGAACTATTGCTCTTTTTGCACCAGCTTCTTTAAACACATCAACTAAAACTTCCAAATCTGCTTTACTTCCAGCAAGAACCACTTGTCCATCACTATTGTAGTTTGCAGCCCATACTTGTTTACCATTTGCTCTCTCTTTTGCACAAATTGCTTCAACAGCATCATCTTCCATAGCAAGTAATGCCATCATCCCTGCACCAACACCATCGCATGCTTCACTCATGAATTGACCTCTTTTATGAGTTAATTCAACAGCATCAAGATAATTCATCCCACCAGCAGCTACTAATGCAGAAAATTCACCTAAACTGTGTCCCAAAACAAATTCTGGTTTAATATCACATTTTGATTTAAAAACTTCAACTGCAATAGCACTCACTAGTAAAATTGCAGGTTGTGTAAATTGTGTTTGATTTAAATCTTCATTTTCCTCAAACAATAATTTTTCGAAATCTATACCAGTTTTTTCACTAGCATTTTGAATCATATCTTTTGCTATCTGTGTATTTTCATAAAGATCTTTTCCCATTCCAACAGATTGACTTCCTTGACCAGGAAAAATAAAAGCAACTTTTTTCATAATTTTAACCTCTCTTTTTAAATTAAAAACTCCCATTTCAAAAGAAACAGGAGTATTATTTTCAAATTTCTAACTATTAATTAGTTATTTTTACATCCATGATTGCCATGTCCACCACAACATTCATCTTCATTTTCATCATGTGAATTCCCGTGATCATGTGAACCACAAGAACCTCCTCCACAACACCCACCATCATGAGCCAATCCACCAACAACACCAGTTGTAAGCTCTTCTTCTGTTGCAGCTCTTATATCAACTATTGTGATTGTGAACATTAAGTTTTTTCCAGCCATTGGATGATTGTAATCTATACTAACCTCTTCGTCATCAAATGATTTTACTCTTACTTGAACAGTCTCTCCATTATCACCACTACCATATAATGTCATCCCTTCATGAAGCTCAATCCCTGCGAATTGCTCTTTTGGTAAAACTTGAATCGCTTCTTCATTATAAGCACCATATGCTTCATCAGCTTTTACATAAAGATCAGCTTTTTCATTTTGAGACAAACCCATCATTTGAGATTCTAATCCAGGAATTATATGTCCCATACCAACAATAAATTCTAAAGGATCATGTCCAACATTACTATCAACTACCTCTTTAGTATCGGCATCTACTAACATATATTCCATTGCTACTACATCATTTAACTTAATCATTCTTTTCCTTTTGTTTAGTTTTTAGACTCTTTATCTTTTTTAGA
>DYPS01000006.1 GCA_020719775.1 Desulfosporosinus sp.
CAACCCCAACCCCAACCCCAACCCCATTATTTGTCAATAAAATATTATTATGACTGAATTATCAAAAATGACTCAAAGATAGTCAATTCACGATATTGAATTTATTTATTTTCTTATTTGATAATTTTCAAGCAATTGCAATTGTGGATATGCTGTTAATAATTTTTATCAATAATGGATAAACTGTTGTCAAGTCGTAAACAAAAATAAAACAATTCGTAAAAAATAGAAAGTCTCTCTCCTTAAAAATATGGAAAAAGTGCTTACTATGAACTTTCCTACACTCCTAGTAAACTAGCAGACAATGTTCTCTTCAGAGAGGCATCTAATCTGAAGAAAATTTAGGAAGAAAGTTGCAAAACTAGAGAGTTTGAAAGTCAAAACTTAGTTCTACTCGATCAGGTGGAGTACTTGAAGCAAGAGCGGGATGGAATATCAGCATCACTCAACAAGATCATTGCCATGTATAAACAGATTATTGCTGAAATGGAGACTAAAAATGAAGAAAGATTGGGGCAAATTCAAAAGAAATTTAATGAAGAAGTACAGCGCTTCATCAAAGATAAAGAACAGGAAGCTAGATTTTATCAATCTGAAAAGGAAGTTTTGGAGTAAAGAATTGAGGAATTGGAAACAGAAGTATTAAAATTCAAAGCTTAAATATCAGAAATCAATCGGTTGAAGAGCAATTTGCATAATGAATATGATCAACTAAATATCAAATATAAACATACTTGTGAAAAATTGACTGAAACTGAGTAAAGATGGAAGAGCGATGTGGAGAGGGCTCATTTAGATTATTAACAGTTAAAAGGAGATATGATGAAAAAAGATGTGGAGTGGAAAAATAAGCTTAGAGACGATATTGGGAAGAAGGAAAAATAAATTGAAACATCTCAAAGACTTCATAAGGTTGAAATGGAAAATTTAGAAAATCAAAGAAATACTGAAAATATGTTGAAAAGTCAATAAATTACAGAACTAACTAAAACATTTGATGCATAATCAAAAAGGCTTAATTAAATAATAAATATTAAAGATCAACTCAATGATCAACTAAGCACATAGATCAGTAAGGAAAAAACAAGAATTTTGAATCTAACTCGATAGTATGAAACTGAAATAAATATGCTAACTCATTAAAAGAATAGACTATTCTAATAAATTGAAGTTTATGCTTCATAAAATGAAGGGTTGGCCAAGGACAAAGCGGTTTTAGTTGATGATTTAGAAAGTTAAAATGGAAAACTTAGATCATTATTGTATGAAAGTTCCTTGTAGTTGTAGAAATGTAAGGGATAACTATTGGGTTTGGCGAAAGACAATTCTCGATTGGTCAATCGAGTGAAAAGTAGTTAAGAAGAAGCTAAGACTTGGCGCTAAAGTTATTATCTCAACAAGACACGAGCATGAATCATGATAGCATCATTTAGTTGTTGAATACATAATCAAATTTTAATTTACATCAAATCGAACTATCATTGAGGATCTTTGGCAATCAATACAAAGAAGCACATAGATCCGAGCACTGTGTATTTGAACCATGCATAGTCATTGAGCCAAATGGTAAACATTCCCATATATGGTAAATAGATTCTCATCTTTCCCATTATTTCTTCTCTATTAAGCCACTTCACTCCAGAAGGATATAGCCCTCGATCATCCACGTTGTTATTGTCTCCTTTCGTTAAAATGTAAAGATTGCCGTCGCGTCTAGATGTTTGTTGGTGTACCTCTACTGAATCGTGATAACTCTGTGAACAATGGGTATTGCTTGCGTTCGAAGATTATAGACAACAACATCACCTGGAATTAGAGGTTAATCCCAATGAGTCCTTTGTTATTACATATTTACACAACGAGAATATCCCCCCGGTAATAACCTGGCTCCATACTGCCGGTCAGCACAACAACAACTGGGCATTCATTATTAAGCCCAAGACAAAGAGATTTCCAAAGAGCGAGAGCTGAGCCTACTATGATAACTAAAGAGAAGAGTTGCTCAACAAACTAAGTGATGGTGATTGTACTTTGATTGGTTTTAGCTTTTTGAGTTAGTTTATGTTTGATTCAATGAGATACATATCACGTGTTTAATTATATATATAGTAAAAAATGTTTGATATATAGCACTTCAGTCAAAAACAAGCAATAGGTCATTAAGATTTAATTATTCATAGTCTTTTTATTTATTTCGATGATTTCAATCATAATAAACATTGAAAGTCATAACTTTTTTTGTCATATTTCTATATCTATTTCCTCGATAAATTTATAATATTAAAATTATAACGCTAATCAATGAATATTGAAAGCAATCAATTCCCTCAGCAGTCAATTGCATCTAAATCAATATAAGATGGAGAAGTCGCTGGATTTGTCATGAAAACATTCTAAATTTTAGGGGTACGCATTGCCTGATTTAGGTCTAGTAATATCAAAAAATAATATACTGGGCATCGAGTGAAAATGAGTTTGTGATTAAAGATGTGGTCAAATTTTAGGAAATAGTGCTTCCAAAATATTTCAGACACAATAAGATGAACAGTTTTGTTAGACAACTGAACATGTATGGCTTTCATAAAATCAAACACAATAACTTTAAAAGCACATTTCGACACGAATACTTTCAAAAAAATAGAGAGTAAATAATTTTATATTCAGAGATTTACTCCCACTTATTAGAAGAAAACCTAAACTCAACGAGAAAGATTAATAAAATTATGAAGAAACTCGTCTTCCATCTGCTCCAGTTAAACAATAAAAGACTCCTATGCTTATTAAACAATAAGAACAACCAACAATGGCTCATTAAAAATGGGCAAACATAAGTCAATAATTTTTAGCAACTACAAAAATGATAAATTTGTCTCTTATTAAAGTGACATGCAACTAGTTAACTGATTTCACTAATCCTATAGCTGAGTAATAAGATTGTGTAAGTATCGAGGACGAGTTGGAGAAGGAATAGGATAGGGGATAAATGCAAGAGATGTTCGATTTTCAAAATGTCTCTTGCTTCTTTGCCTCACGATTCGATCTGTGAGTTAATCATATTTATATTTGGTATTCTTTCATTCTGTTGGTTTAATAAATTCCTTTTAGTTTAAATAGTCATCATCTTCTGCCTCTAGCTCTTTCGAACTTTCTGCCCTAAGCGCGAACTCTAGGAGCAGTGTGAGAGCCTTTTTGACCGGGATAGAGACCAAAATGACGTTTAGCCTCTCTGTCTCTTGGACCTCTCAACAATAGCACGTCTTTGCCTGTGGGGGCAAGTTGAGCTAATTGATCGAAAGTTAGAGCAGTTCCCTTGGCAGCTTGAATTCTAGCCCTAGCAGTGTTGGTGAACTTAAGAGCACAGATTCTTAATCCTTCTGGAAGATTAAGGAGTCTGGAGTCATCAGTAACAGTTCCAACAACAGCAACGATGCGTGAGTTGAACTTGGTAAGGCCTTGGGGAACGGCACTATTGTTTTTGGTGAGGTGCTTGACGACACGGGAAAGGGAAAGAGGGTATCTGTTGAGACGAGACTGATTGAGTCTCTTGTGAACAACCTCGTTGAACTTGGATTAAGTCCTGCGGGTCAAAAAAGAATAGAGCTGAGTCGGGTGTATTTTACCTTAATCAAGCTCTTGAGGTAGCTGTTTGAAGACTTAGTAGTCCTGAAGCCCCTGTTGGCGATTCTACCGCCTCTGATAAGATCAATACCCATTTTGTGACTAGAATTATTATTATTAATTAATATTTTAATGCAATAAAATAATTACTACCCTCCCCCTCTACTTTTCCCGACAATTCTTTCCTATGATTATGTGTTGATATTATATTGATATTTATAGGATAAGAAAATGTTCTTTGAACTTTAGGATGTCAAAAGGAGGCATAATCCCTCCTGGTGGACTAACAACGTCACTGCCTGGCACACCGCAGTCGACTCCACCACTTCCTGGAATTTCCAGAGAGGTAACCCTTATAACACACAGGTCTGATGATTGGACTAACTGTAGGCCCTGCCCAACAATACTTAACACATTTCATTCATCATGCCAAAGCGATGTTCACTTATTATGAACCTCCAGTCGGATTATCGCAATGGTTGACCTTCATCAAGGAAACTCGCAACTTAGAATCTTTCCGCTCTGGACTTACGAGCAGAATGCAGTTGG
This sequence comes from Desulfosporosinus sp., assembly GCA_020719775.1. GTDB lineage: Bacteria > Campylobacterota > Campylobacteria > Campylobacterales > Arcobacteraceae > CAIJNA01. The sequence continues at coordinate 4,168 of DYPS01000006.1, forward strand.
GAGTTCTTACCGGGGCACTCAACATTGCTCCCAACATTGCTTTACTTAGACAGTTCAACTCTGGCTGGTCATGCAATAACGGAGGATTTTAGTACAGTTACTTCCGTAAGCTTCCTACATTCTTTGCAGCAGCTGCCCTTGCTTCCCCTCTTAGTGTTGCTTTGGATATGACCGAGCGAGCATATTACGCTGATAAGACCTTCCCAAAAGAGCTTCAGAAAGGATACAAAAGCTACTTAGACTGTTTTAAGAGAATCCCCTTCGAGGAGGGACCTTTCTATTTATTCAAAAACAGTTTCCCTCTTTTTGTCAAGCATGCCTTCGGTCCCTTCACTGCCTTTTACTCTTACGACTTTGTCATCGATAAGTTGTCAGTCCTTTGGAGAAACACGAACGTCCCAGTTTTACCCTTAGTAATTTTATCTGCAACTATGGGAACCTATTTAGGAGCAGTATTCACTTACCCCTTCGCCCATACTGTCAGAGAGATGGTGGACATATGGCCCCGCAAAGATGGAGTTGATCCATTCAATGGAAATTACCGCAAGGCTAGTATGTACGTTTGGTTCCATCAAAACATTCTTGGCTACTACCCCGGTTTCTTCAAGAATTACTTCTGGCATGTGGCTCCTCAGTATGTTTTTTCTTACTCAGGTGGTTCTTCACCATTCTCTTAGCTGAAAAGTTCGGCATCTTCAAGTACTGGAGGATCGATATCTTCAACGGTGCAGCCGACAACTCTCCGGAGGACAGTTTCGTATGATAATTTCGAACTAACAATAATAGCCCTCAACACTTTACTTTGCACAATCTTCTAACCTTTAATTTTATTGAAATAATATAACTTCGATGATCGGCATCGGCCACAAACAAGAAAAACTTACCAAGATCAAGATACTCGCAGAGAAGGCAAAGGAGTATAATCAAAAATATGATGATCTAATTGCCCAGGGGCTTGATCCTCAATAGGTTGCAAGCATACTTCAGAAGGAAGAGTATGATAGAAGACATCAAGGTACATTCGTTGACGAACCTTATAAAGTATTTGTTTTCACTAATTAGACTTCCTCTCGTATCAATCAAATTGGAGGAGCAGTTCATCTCGGCTATACTTAAGCTCATAAGACTTTAACTGAGACTCAAAACTTATACAAACCTTTGGACTCTGTGATGCAGTCTAAAAAATAAGGCACTCATAGTGGGTTCAATTTCACAAAAACACAATAGGAAGTCTTTTAAATGCATAAAATGAAGTAAAGAATTCAAAAGGACCATCTAGCTTAAGATTTCGCAATCGATTTGGGAGAGAAGAAATCGACTGACTACAAATTACACTACAATGACGATAAAAAGATGGTGGATATTAGATCAAGCAAAGACAAGCAGTATCATCAAAGGAAGAACGAATTGAACTGGTATGTTGAGACTTATATTAAAACCAAGGACAGTCTCAGAAAATGCTGATCTCACTTATTTACAACTCAAAATATTTAAGTAGAATTGAAGTGAGAATCACTAATATATAAAATGTGGTTCATTTAAGACAATATCATTAATCAAATTTATTGTATGTTTTCAATTTGTTTCAAAATTTTATATGCTTCAAATTATTGAGTAATAAGTTTAACTTTGTTGTTAGCATCGAATAGTTCTTCCTTTAGCCTATATACTTCATCCTCCATATCTAGAGCACTTTGCACAGCTTAATTATATTAAGTTTTAGAACATGATTAAGGCTCTGGTTCAGTTTGGACTTCATGATTTTAAGTTTCACAAATTGAGGAAACAGCAAGAGGACTAATGGAAGGCTGTTGCTGAAATTCTAATAGTTCTCTTATTTTAGCCTAATATTATTTAATTACTAGATCTTTTTAGAAAATAGCTTCAATTAATACTTTCTTCTCTTCTACAACTTTGTCAACTTCCTCAATAAGTTCAATATTCTGCTGTCTCAACTCAACTATATTAACTTACTTCTCTTCTAATATTTTTTAAACCCTCTGAACATCACTCTCTAAAGTTTTGAATTGCTTAGTTGTTTCTTCAATCAATTTTTTGTTCGCAGTCTATAGTTTTTCCCTGCTTTAATCTATATATACACTTTTCTGATATTTTATTTATCTTCAATTGGTCGAATATATTGAGGTGTGATGTCCTATCTTGAAATGACTGCTGTCGGAGTTTTTATGGCAGATGAAGGAAATAGTTTCTTTTGTGAGTGACTGACATGTGAAGAATAAGAGGTGTTACCCATATAGTTGAATCTCTTTCTTTCAGTGAGCATAACTGCTATATCCGTTAATTAATAATACGATCCTTCTGAAACTAAAACGTTTTGATTAAAAAACTGAATTTTGATGGCAGTGTGGAATTAAAAATTAAAATAAAGAAAGGATATCACTTTTCTAATAGAATAACACGTCACTGCCTTCATTAGTATAATCTGTCTAATAATATAACAATCATTATGGAAAGATCAAACTTAAATATCTTTGCTTGCAATCACAGACCTTTATCTCAATTGGTTTTTGTATTGCTTGTAATTATGTGTTTAAGAGTGACAGAGTGCGAATCAGTATTCACAGTTTATCCTCTGGCTGATGATTACTTTTAAAAAATATATGTGGTTCAACATCAAAATCAAAAATATTATCTAACAATCTCATGCAAGTAAAGAAACATGCTCAGTCTTAGCATCACGAAATAAAAATAATTTTAATAGGCTCCAAGATTCAACATATATGGCAATGCATAAATTAAACCAAAAATGGCGAGAGGTGTATATACTTTCTTGCAGGAATGCCGTGCTCATGTTCAAGTCAATACTGACAACTTTTTAGAAGTGAGACGAAATAAAGACAGTTAAATTATTTTTGCAATTAGTTAGCTTAATTTTCAAAATCTCAATAATAGGTTTATAGTCAAGGATTAATCGACGAAATGGGGCTTTGGGTAGCGCTTTCAGCGGAAATTTTCTGTTGCAGATGGGCTTTGGACTATATGGAATAGAGATAAACCTTGGATGATTGATGATGGGAGAGCTGGATCGAGTCAGCAGACATATGGCCATCATCCTGTATATCTTGCAAGAGAAAGACAAAGCAGACTCTATCATTTTGTCTATTATAAGAATACTCATGGAATGCTGATTGAATCCTCAAAAAATAGTGATAGTTTAATTTTCAATTCAGTGGGCGGAAATGTGCACTTCATAATTATTTTGGGTCAGCAAAACCCATAGGATGTACTTTAAAAATATCACTAATATATTGGAACAAGTCATATTCCACCTTTTTGGAGTATGGGATACCATCAGTCACGATGGGGATACAAAAACTTAAATGATATAAAAGAAGTAGTAGCTAAATTCAACTAAAACAGTATTCCAATTGATACCATTTGGTCTGACTTATAATACATGTAAAGAAAGAAAATATTCACAATCAATTAGGGTACTCATCCATCCAAACAATTTAATGAATTTTTAGAAAAAGAAGCTATACATTTTGTGCCTTTGATAGACGTGGGAGTGTCAGTCGATGATCAACCTGCTATGAAGATGGGAAAATAAATGAACGTGTATTTGAAGCATCCTAAAAATCAAAATTAATACTATACTGGAGAAGTTTGGCCTGGAGTTGTTCATTTTGTAGATTATCTTCATCCTAATGCTACAACTTTCTGGAAAAATCAGCTAGGAAGACTCTACTAAAAGATTAAATTTTCAGGAATATGGCTAGATATGAACTAGCCCTCGAACTTTAGAGGAGGCGAGAATGTTAACGAACCTTTTAGAATTCAGCAAAACTAAAACATCAACACAATGACCATTAATGTTGAACTAAAACATTATACTGAAAGCAAATATCCTCTTTAACATAGAGAAGTTCATGCTTATTTTGGACATTTATCAACTGTCCCCACTCATTAATTTTTGGCACAAAATGGTAGAGCATTTATCATTAGTCGTAGTAGCAGCGTTGGATCAGGACATTTTGCTGGACATTGGACAGGAGATAATGTAGCAAATTGGGATTTTTTGAGACTGTCTATTAATGGAAATTTCTTATTTCAAATATTTGGAACTCAAATTGTTGGAGCTGATATTTGTGGTTTCTATAGGGATACTACTGAATAATTATGTTCAAGATGGATGCAACTTGGAACATTCTATCCTTTCTCAAGAAATCATAATCATTAATAATCCAAGGGTCAATAACCCTATCAGTTTGGTCAAACACTGTTACAAACTTCAAAAGTTAGCATTCGTACTAGATATGCCCTTCTTAAACAATTTTATACTACTCTTCTTCAAAAGAAAGGAAAAGGATCTTTCTTTAGACCTTTAACTTTTTAATTCTTTAACGATGAAGATGCTTATGTAGAATAAGTAATTGAAACAGAGTTTTTAATTGGAAAATATTTGTTAGTGGCTCCCATTGTGACTCAAGGTGCAGATTCAAGAGAAGTATATTTTCCAGGATAGACTGAAAATTGGTCTGAATTCACAATAAATTCATAATCTGGAAAAGTGAATGAAGATTCAATAAAATCAATCAAAGGAAAATCAAGAGTAGTCATTAAAAATAGTCTACCTGCTAGTGCTCCTACATTCCTTCGCTAAGGATATGCAATTCTGACTAATTAACCTGCCAAAAGATCAGCACAACTCAGTTCCAGCTTCCATTTGTTTGCATCACTTAAAAATAATTAATCATTTGCTCAAATGTTGGGAATTGATGATTTTGGGAAAGAAGTTCATATTCAAAAGTGTATCAAAGATAACTGTCTGTTTGTTTTCAATATCAAACAATAGAAAGAAGGAGAATTCAAGCTTACTTGGAATTATATTGGAGACTAACAGATTATTGGCAGTTTGAAGATAGAATCATGGATAGTTGTAAGTGGAGACAAAATTTGGAAAGGAAAGTAAAGTGCATAAGTTAAAGGTCGTAATGGAGAAGTCACTGTTAAACTATAACTAAAAGCATGATTGTTCAAATTTAAAGTCATTATTATTATTAAAATTATAGGAAAAAGAATTAATTTGAACTGCTACCTACATTCATCAGTCGAGCTTTTTCAATAAATTATAATCTTTATCAGTCTTATGACAACCTGAGCATACCTTATTTTAGTAATTTGACTTTTTCTGTCTAATTGATTCATATTAATAATTATTTAGTATATAATGAAGTAATTGGCAAAGTCAAACTTCAATAAATCAGGAGTATAATAAATTAAATAGTGGTAGAATTCACAAGCGTGTTGAGGTTAAGAATTAACTGAATGTGTGAGGATGGGAATGTTCGGGATGAAGGGTGACGGGATGAGTATATGGTTTATTAAAGCATTTATATTTGTATTATGCCAGATATTATGTTTGATTAAAAGGGTGAGAAGGAAGCAAAAATATATAATTCGAATCTGGTGCACTCTAATTTTATTACAACCTGTGGACACTCATGAGCTATTTCACCTCAGCACAACGTCTCGCCTAGCCGCAACAGCAGCCTTTTTCACTCTGGATCAGCGGACAAACATTTGCCCACAATCTACATTAGCTTGCAGAACATAATATCACCGCTATTCTTTCACTGGGCAGCGACCACTTCAACTTTCCCCCACATCTGACACACCTCTACCTCGAGCTTGAGGACACATAAGACGAGGATATTACCCGAGTATTCGACACGACCTATCAATTCATTGAAAAATAAAGAAAAACTTCCAATGTTCTCATACATTGCATCGCTGGAGTCTCAAGGTCTGCCACTATAGCCACTTACTACTTAATGAGAAAATATAGATGGACAACAGACAAAAGTCTCAAGAATATCAGCAATTCTCGACCCTGTGCACGACCTAACTTAGGGTTTTGGCGGCAGTTGAAGAGGGAATAGACTAAGCTTGGATTAGGATTAATGAACAGTCGTTTTTGATGTTTACTTATAGAAAGCAATGATTTGTATATGAAGTGAGAGAAAGGGACTCATACTGATTGATGCCAAACGGAAATATTAGAGGATATTAAAATAAATATTAATTAATTTAATACCACAAGCATGTCTGAGCAAACGCCCTCCAGGGGAAGTTACAACTCGCTCCAACTTTAGAAAAAACACATACAACTCCTAGATCCAACAGAAAAAACTGATCCCAAAAAACACACAGAAAAAAGGTATAATCCCACTTCCAACCTCAAAACTGGCGCCAATACGGATAGATACACTCTCTAGGGAACTACCTAAAGACAGGAAGACCAAAACGGCATGCCACGAATCGATGAGGATCTCTCTCATCTTCGGCAGCAAATTGAAAGGTTGGATTGCTATGACCAGTCCTAGGTGCGTCTTCGGTATTAGTCATAGTCTTTCGTATTACGCAAGAGGCGTGGGTACTGATGTTTTAAAGCAGTAATTTGTTTCGTGGTTTCGAGAAAATAGGCGAGGAAAGATAGGAGGGAAAATAGGACAGGTCGATTATATTAGACAAATTCATAAATCGGAAAAAGCCCGCAACTAAAAATTCGATCAAGCTGAAGAAGTTTATGAATCTCTACATGGGAAGAAGTTACTAATATCCCAAGAGCAATCCCTTCCTCTCCTTTATATCCATAAAACATAAAATACCACTTGAGATCCTCTCCAAAATGCCTAAACAGCAAAATGGATACGTAGCTTATTATTTATTCAGAAAGAACAAGACATCCGTAAAGTGAGAAAATATCAAATCAACATCAATCATATACCTCCCTTGGGAGTTAGCTTTGACAATTAACAAAAAAATCAATAAACTGAGGAAGATATCGATGTTAAATCTCAAGTCAATACGGTTCATATTTTGAATTAAGAAGAAGATTGTTTTGAGGAAAGACCTGCTTTAGAAGGATATATATTACCAGAAAGCGATGTGTTGGGGTCTTTTTCAGATAATAAAAGGGAGATCTTTAAAGTATCACGCAACATGGCAAGAAACAAACTATAGAAGGAATCAACTCTCAAAATATTGGCTTATCACTCAGTTAGATAAGTTTAAAAACGATACACTCGCTGTATACGCAACCAAAATGATTATATAAACCGGGCAAAAAAGCTTCACAGATAATGCCTAATATACTGGCGTAAAAGAGAAAAATAGCTAATTGAATTGAAAAAAAAGAAGGAAAAATTATAAGCCTAGTTAAAGAAACGAGACGAAGAGGAACAATAAGCTAGAAAACAAGAAAAAAGATTGCAGTATATTATGTATCAGTCTGGCTTATACTCTCATTTTATGGCTACTAAATTGGGAGTTGATGGAGACCATAAAAAATAGTTATAGAAATTCAATCCTGCTGATAAGCCAATGGATATCGATGAGGAGGCAGCTATGCTTAGTGTTAACCAAATCATCAACAATAAAATGGAGAATTTATAGAAGTTTGATAAAAAGAAAGAGGATAAGTTAGATTTGTCATCAGTAGATCAAGGTAGATTAGAATTAGTAGGAGCACCTTCTTCTTTCCATGGAACTCTAAAATAATATCAGATCAAAGGTTTGAGATGGTTAAACAATCTTTTTGAGCAAGGCATCAATGGTATATTAGCGGATGAAATGGGTCTTGGAAAAACTATTCAAGCTATAGCTCTACTCAGTCATATTTCATAGACTAAAGGTATTTGGGGGCCTTTCTTGATCGTTGCTCCTAACAGTACTCTTTATAACTGGCAACAGTAATTTAAAAAATTCTGTCCTGCTTTAAAAGTACTTCCATATTGGGGTAACATTAAACAAAGAAAAACTATCAGAAAATTCTTTTCTTCCAAAAAGTTTACATAAAAAGCTGATTCTCCATTTCATGTCGTTATTACTTCTTATCAGTTGACAGTCACTGATTAAAAAACATTCAAAAGACTTAAATGGCAATTCATGGTCTTGGATGAGGCTCAAGCAATCAAAAATATTCTTTCTCAGCGTTGGAATACTCTCAAAGAATTTCAGTCTAGAAATAGATTATTATTGACAGGAACTCCAATTCAAAATAACATGGCTGAATTGTGGGCTCTTCTAAACTTCGTAATGCCTGACTTATTTGACTCTCATTAATTGTTTAATGAATGGTTTTCAAAAGATATTGAGGCTCACAGTCAAGATCAAAAATAATTGGATCAAATTAAAATTCAACGTCTACATGCTATTTTGAAACCATTCATGTTGCGCCGTATTAAGAAGGACGTTGAACATGAGATTGGTAAGAAGCATGAGCATCAAAAATTATGTGAAATGACGAAGAGGCAAAAAATATTATATGAGTCAATCAAATAAAAACTTAATGTTAAAGAACTGTTCAAAATGTTTGAATCAAAGGCAAAAGTGTAAAACTTAATGAACTTGGTTATGCAACTGAGAAAGGTATGCAATCATCCCGAGCTTTTTGAACGTCGGCCAGCGAGATCACCTTTTTCTTTCCAATAATTATACTATTATACTGGCTATATGCCAATTCGAGCTGGACAGATCAAACTCATTTGTCACAACGCAAAAAATCCGATTGTTTTCAATTATCCCAAATTAGTTTATGATGATCTTAAGAGATTTACATAAAACAGAGAGAGAAGAAATCAAAGAATGTTGAATATCTTTACTGTCGATAATATGGTCAACAATCCTACTTTTTCTTCATTGGCTATGACTAATTTTTCATGGAGCGAAATTAAACTTTGTTTCCAATAAGACATTCTATTTACTGCAATTTTGTTGGCTCACTGGTGGAGAAGAAACAATCATTCAGCTACTTTTTCAACAAAATAAAAATTGCATATAAATACAGATTTGACAAGAGAATTAGATAGTCGCTTCCAATTAACAAATATTAACTAAGTTCGGTCATTCGATCATACTTATATGCCTGATGCTATTGCCCCTACTATATAACCAACTTGCAATTCTGGATCTTTTTATTAAGAACGTTAACTTTATAATAGCAATAAATTTCAAAGATATATTTTAGAAGGAAAATATTCTTAAAGATTTTAGCATTATTTTGGCTCCGAAAAAATTGAATTTCCAGGAATTTTGAATAAGTGCAAGTCTCTTACTTACATTCAAGTAATTGATTTCGGAAGTTTAATTTCAGATTCATCAAAATTAAGATAATTAGATAAGATTCTAAAGTAAAAGAAGAAAAATAATGACAAAGTGTTGATTTTCTGCCAAATGACTAAAATGATTGACATCCTTGAAGACTTTATGAATCTTAGAAAATATACTTTCTTTAGATTAGACGGAGCTTCCAATATCGCCGACAGAAGAGACATGGTCAACGATTTCCAGAAGCCTCAGTCAAAAGTATTCGTATTCTTATTATCAACTCGTGCTGGTAATTTATTCTCTATTTAGGTGGTTTAGGAGTCACTCTCACTGCGGCTAACACAGTTATCTTTTATGACAACGATTGGAATCCTACTATGGACGCTCAGGCAACAGATCGAGCTCATAGAATAGGTCAAAGTAGAGATGTCAATGTCTATCAATTGGTGACCAAGGGAACTATTGAAGAAAGAATTGTAAAGAGAGCACAGCAAAAGAAGACTGTACAAAGTACTGTCTATGAGGGAGCATCTTTTAATTTCTTTAAAAAAGATATGATTTTATAGCTGATGGTAGACGAATTTGATGCAGATGGAAGTTTGTTGTAAGATAAAGGAGATAAAAACAAGAAAGATCAAGGACAAGCAAAGAAGAAAGGTCCTAAAGGCAAGGGCAACAAGTAATAGAGGTAGTAGCGAGTGAATAAATTATAGTTGATGGACAAGTAGTAGTAAAATATGTAGTAAAACTTCAACATGTGATGTAATATGCTGATAATTTAAATTATTATAATAATTATAAATAATGGATTTATTTCAGTAAATTGCCGATCTTCTGCATCTCATAGCAATTATCGCTCTGTTGTTGAAGATAATAGTAAATAAAAATTGTACAGGTAATTCTATTCTTAGTTAGGCATCTCGTATAGAACTCAATAATTATTCCTAATAGTATTTCTTTGTCGCTATACTAATATCTTCTTCCACGAATTCAACAGCCAATATGCTTTGATCTATAAATTCATTTATATTTCGCTGACATTTAGCATCATTTGTCTTCTGAGATGTAAAAAACCCTATTGCCTCACGTTTGATCGAGACGCAGATTCTTTTCCCCATTACTACCTATATCTCATAGCAGTTATCGCTACTATCATATATCACAAGCTATAGTTAAATTTATAAAATAGTCTTTGGTCTTTCAGCATATGGCTTTAAACAATGTCAATACTACCTCAACTCTTCATGGTATACAAATTGAAGAATATTTCTAGAGTTATAATTTGTATTGTTGTGTTGTTGGGTATATATAGAGGACTATATATATGTCATTGGTATGAGTGTGATAATATAGGTTATATTACTGGTATGATAGCAATGTAAATTGGATTTCTATGATTGGAGGTATTTTGCAAAGTGCAGTTTATTGTGATTTTTTGCTGTTTAAACTTTGTTCGCATAGATTTTTGTTCGTTACTGGGATTTTGTTCAAATACTTTCAGAAAGAAGATAACGAATATGCCCAAAGAATTAAAATGAGGGAAAACAAAGATACAATATAAACAAATTAATCACCCGCCATTGTTTTGAAAGAATAAATTAATTTTCAACCTATTTAAACCGATAATGGAAAAAGTTATTTGTAGTAACATCAAACATTAAACACGAAATCAATTCTGAAATATTAGAAAGATCTAGGCCAATAAAAAATAAACCTGAGATAAATTCTAAGAGAGTGAGTGATTCATTTATCATGAGTGATTCATTTATAATTTATTGCTCTATCCAGCCATTCTAAAGTAATACTGCAGTCTATTATTATTTGGTTATATAAAAGGGGTCTGCCTGTCTATAATCAATATGTTAGTATTTATTTGAAGATTGAGTAATAACAGTTTTGATCAAAATGAAATTGGAATAAATAACTTTTTGTTGTTTCAGATGACTATGTTGTAGTGGCAGAAATAACAATAGTAACTTGGATATATTTATGCTTTGTTGAATGAAATATTCATAAATATACACTAGGATTAATTATTCTAAAATTTAACCATTTGATTTTATTGTTTGGAAAAGAATGCCAAGTAAAATATGGTTTGTTCTCCAAAATATTTGATAAATAAATAATATTAATTTATATATTTAATAGTATTAAAGTGTAATAATTATTATTGGAACAACATTTATTTCAAATAATAGTAATGTTTGCTGTGATAATTCACAGTTAATTAAACAATTTATTTTAAAACTACTATTTTAAATTCGCAATAATTGCATCTAATGCTGCTTGATTAATTTTAATTTCTATATTTCAGAAATGCTACCTCAATCATCAATTCTCTATAACACCGTCATATATTTATATAAATATAAAGGTCATAACATAAAATATCCATGCTAAAAAATAAACATAGGTACAACAGTATATTTCACTTTAGACTCTTAATTTTCTATTTATTCGTGACAACAATTGTCTCCCAAAATATTTGTACTCGTGATTGCTTTGGTCCTGGGCCAGACTGCGCCTTCCTTTGCTATGACTGTGATGGATTCGATCAGAAATATTCAGTACCAAAAGGAGGATGTTCCTATAATCAATGTCAAAGTTATAATAGACCTATTGGCTACTACTATTACTCTCTGATTCCTCCCACTGATAGCTAATTCTTATGTATAGCTTGCAGATATAGTATATCTGGTTGCTTAGACTGTAGTTCACAATCTAAATGTAGTCAATGCAAGTTGCCTTATAAATTAAATAACGGAAAATGCTATAATTAGGATGGAACACCTCTCGATCCAATAAAATCTAGTGATTCTAGTGAGGAATCTAGAAGTATAACTCTTATTGTCCTAATTTCGATTGCCATTCTTTTACTCAGTCTTATAATTGCTGCTTTATTTTATGTAGTATGGAAATTAAAAGGAAAAAGACAAAATAGTTAGGCTTTACTTACTGAAGAAAAACAGTCAATTGGAGCATGATTTCATTAAATAATGCAATTCATATCATCTTTGAATATATTAGAGTGGTCTATTATTTTAATAAATAACTAAACACGTATCGAGAATGGACATATTCCAACTCCTCGGAGATTTCCTGCATCTCATTGCCGTGCTCATGTTGCTGCTCAAAATTGTAGCAAACAAAAACGTCATAGGTATTAATTTATACACATAGGTCTGTCTTATCGTACTCAATAAGCCTTCTTTGTGGTGTTCGTAAGTCGCTATTTAGATCTCTTCTTTGGATGGAAAACCCTTTATGTGTTCGTTATGAAGATCATTTTCATCTCACTTACCGCCTATACTATCTACCTCATGAAATTTAAAAAGCCATACAATCTCAGTCTAGATCGTTAATCAGACTCTTTCCCTCATTATTACATGTATGGAGCAGCTTTACTTGCAGCTATAATCGTTCATAAATCTCTCAATCCTATTGATTTTCTTTGGTCTTTCAGCGTATGGCTATAAGCATTGGCAATCTTACCTCAATTATTCATGGTTAACAGGTTAAAAGATATATAGAATATCACAGCTCACTACGTCCTCTTTATGGGGCTCTATCGTGGGTTTTACATTCTTCATTGGTATTTTTAAATTGATTTAGGATATTCCAATGGTAACATGTTGTTTGGACTTCCTTCATTGCTGGAGTAATACAAACTTTGCTTTACGCCGACTTCATCTATTACTTCGTGAAGGCCAATCAGCAAGAACGCATTATGAGCTTTCCAGTATGATAATTGTTGTATCTGTATCTGTCCTACTGGCATTTGACTTAGATATTTAAAACTCTACGATCAAGGAATACCTTTAATCTTTATTGATTAGTATTGATTTTGTTGTATTTGTAGTTATTTCCAGTATGTGATAGTTGATCGGATATTTATAGTTATCTATTAATTTTTATGAGATCAGCCAACCTCTAAAAAAATCGGTCTTTCAATAATTTGCAAGGTCGCAGTTATTCTCCAAACAGTTTGATGCAGCGTAATAACTATTCAGCAAATAACAACGTATCTGTACACTCTGAACATTTGTGGAATATGATGGAGGACGTGTAGCTCTTCCCAGATTAAATATATCAGTTACTACGCTACGAGGAGAGAAATCTATCAAACTATAAGAAATCATTATAGAGAGAGAAAGCGAAAGTGAACCAAGAGATTGATAGTTGGAAGAAGGAGATTATACATCACATATAAGATCTGAGGATATCTATTTTTACTGAGTTGGATCGAATTTATAGGCACTACATGTAAAAGTATGCAACTTTGAAAGGGGAAATAATGGAGATCAAGCGAATGAAAGATTAAATTGAGATGGATTTGGATAGACGATCCAATAATTTTATTCCGAAGTATCAGCCTCAGAAGGATCCAAGAGATAGGACCTAATTGAATTTTAAGACAAGTAGCATCAATTCTAACAACAATATTATGAAATCACTAGAAAAGAACAATTATGAAGTCAAGAAGTTTCAAATGTTGAACTATATTGCTGAGTTACAGAAAGAAAAGATAATTCCTTTGAATGACATTACTGCTGAACTCATGTTGCTTACTCAATATGAAAATGGATTTTATCAAAATAAAAACTTTCAAAACATAATCGCTGGCTTGGTTAACGATCTTAAGGCTAATTTAAGAACCATATACGAACGCAAATATTAGTTTATTAGAGAACCCTAGCAGATCTGTCAACGAGAGGAAACTCCTATTTTGGATGGCATTTATGATGAACCTCCCATTCAGATTAACCCTGTCAATCAAGTACCAATAAATCAGATGAATCCAATAACTCAAATGAACAACTATCGCCTGCAACAACCAGCTGTTTCCAAACTTGACGATACCAAACTAGTTAGTATTTCTCAATAACAACAAAATGTCAGCTTTGATTGGGCTTAAAACATCGTTTTAACACCAACTCAAACCATCAAGAGCATTTCCTAAGATATTATTCTATGTTCTTTGTAGGTTGGTCGTAATATAATGGCAGTTGGCGGCAAATAGGGCATAATTAACATTTACTAAATATCTACTGGTCAAAAAATAGCAAATTTAAGAGGTCACAGAGCGAGTATATGCAAATTAGCAATGGTGAGTAATAATGGTAAAAAATATTTGGCTTCAGGTAGCGACCACGGTTGTAGTTCGATTGTTTTATGGGATATACTGACTTGGAATATGAAGATGAGAATTTAGGGACATAAGGCTGCAGTGACAGCTATTGTTGATTTGCAGGATAATCGTAGTCTGATTTCTGGAAGTTATGATAAAACTATTAATGTTTATGATCTCAATGATTCAGGAAAATTACGATTCAATCTTCCAGTAAATAAAACTTCAGTCACTGCTATTATTCTGAATTGTACTGGCAACAAAATGATCAGCTGTGGATTGGATGATACTCTAAATGTTTGGCAGGTAGTGAGAGGAAGCAACAAGCTCGTCTAAACTATGTTTTTAGAGAGAATCATTCAAAACAATACAATGATATGCTCAATATTAACTTCAATCCTACAACCTGACATCGTATTCTTGGGAACAAAAGATGGAAAAGTAAAATTTATCAATATTGACAAAGGAGAACTTTATAAAACACATAATGTATGCAATACTGCAGTTATTTAAATAGTTGCGATTGAAAGACAAACCAAACCTGGTATATTTATTTTAATATAGATTTTCCAATTATTCTTAGTTGGCCGTGCAGTGAAGAGTGCATAAAGGTCTTGAACGGAGAAAATGGCAAAGTTACCAGTGTACAAACAAAGGGATTCATTTAATTTGGATGTGGAATTGGCCCAAAAGGATACATGCTGAGCAACGGTCGAACTTTGGCAATGTTGAGTCAAAGCCGTGATAAAAAGGAGGTCAGTCTGTTCAAGCTAGATGTTATCAACTGATATTTGAATAGATATTAACGTATCATTAATTGGATATCAAACCTAGTCTTTTATACATTTTTCGCAATTGATTTCTGAGTTTTTTCACGTCCTCTCCAGTTTTAAGACTATATTCGTAGTCAGATGGAAGTACATCTGCTAAAATATCTTCATATTCCTCTTGAATACGATTGGCCAAACTTAGAACTTCTCTATCCATCGATTCCATCTGTTTTTCCAAAAGTTACTTAACTTGCATCAATCTTACTTTTTCTCCTTCACATTTACCTATTGCTGATCCTAGTTTTTTATAGCCTTATAAATCGCCGTCTGTCAAAACTGCTTCTAAATCTTACTCATACTGGGTCATCTATTGATCATTTCTGCTTTCCTAAAATTGAATGTTCCTCATTTATTCTCTTTTCAGTTCATACTATCCTCTTTTGCGAATGCAAGCTTACAATAATCCGAGCAATTAGTGTCTTCGCTCTTTTTAATTTTAAGTTGATCTGAATAAATAATCTGATACTTGAGGAGATTTACGAATGTTTTTGTTGTTTCTGCAGTTTTAATTAATCCTTGTTTGAGAAGAGTGTCTTACTATAAAAATCTTTTGAAAAAGTTCTTAACCTCCTTGAATTTTTTAATGTATTCTTTAGGATCGATACTGCTGAGAGAAAAGTTTTAGCTTTAGGCCTGAAACATCGAAAGTATTGAAGTATATTTAATTCTTTGAGTTTGTATACTATTAAAATTATGAAATGTCTTGGCTTCATCTGATATCCTCTTCATCAAATCAATATAAATCTTTTATTGATCTTTTTCCAATATATCCAACTCCATCAACACTTCCTTTTCTGAAATTTATAATTGATTATCCCTTTCTTTCATTCTCAACAATTCTTCCAAACCACTTCCAAAATCTCCTTGATCTTTGAAGTTCATTTTGTCAAATTACCAACTATTCTACAATCCAAAGAATTGTGCAATTTCTCCAAGTCTTTCCTATCTTGTCCTCTTGAGTTCTTCTAATATATTTTTAATTCTTTTGATATACTCTATTTTTTTATCCTTCGAAATTTCTCTCTCTTTAATCTTTTTATTGAGAACATCATAGTTTTTCTTCTTTGAATTGAATAAAGGCTACACCTTCTGTACATGATCTGGTGATTTGGCTCCAACAAAAGATTTAAGAGTCTCCTCAATTCGATCTAATTATCTGCAAATTTCAAGGACATCTCCATTTTATTTCTCAAGTTGCTTATCAATTGACTTAAGCTTGTCCAAGATATTATCAATATCTGTTTATAGCTTTCTGTTTCTATTCCAAAATTGTTCAGATCTTTATTCTTAATCTATGCGTGGTCCTTTAATTTAAGGAATAGTTTGAATTATTTTTCCAAGCATTCTCACCGCAGTGCGAGGATTTTGGCAAAAATTGGTAATTTTTGCGATTTAATCATCGTTGATGCAATCCATTTGATTCAAATCAGTTGCGTATTTTGCTTTATTTATTTTTTATTCTGCTTCTTCTAGAATTTTGCGTTTTTTTGCTACCATTAAATTCTTTCTTCTGCCAAACAGACTGATGACTTCGTCCACTGAATAACAATATTTTTACAATTTTTATCTAACTCATTGTTGAGCTAAGGTATTGAAAGAGAAGCATACATTTCTTCTCCTTTGTTGCGTTTGGCTAAATAGTCAGGACTTTCTCCAAAATCTCTCATTTGATTGGAATAAGTTTATGTTGGTACATCATTGTAGTTCTTGGGGTTGACTGCATGAAGAATAGAGTACATTTGGAGGCTAAATCTGGAGAGTAAGCATTCTAATTGGTGGGAAGAAGTATTCTATTTGATTTTTTGTTGAGATTCATTGACAGTTATTTTAATATTTGATTTTAAGAATAATTAACATTTATAAAATGACTGATAAATTCAAAGAATCAAAGTTAATCTTTATTTTTTATATATTTAAGTAAATTGTATTTGAAAATATACTATGAGAAAGGTTAATAATTGCGTTTTGATCAGAAGAAGGAAAAATGAACATTTTAATTATCTCTAAAACATAAATGAGATCATAAACAAATATTTGTATTTATCAGCCTAAATATAAAGCTCTCCATAATTTACCATTCATATAATAAAAATAAAATATTTAATCATTTGCTCAAATGCTAACTTCTCATTATTTATCTCGCCACAAATTTTTCTTTTTTTCTTTTTTTAATCTCATTCCATCTTTTCCTCATCTTATTCTTGTTAATTCGCTGAAATGAGAATTATTGGCGGAAGTATATTGCTGACAGGAATAATAGCCAAAAAAATAGAGAGTATTTGAATAATCAAACATTGATGAATGTTAGCCATCTTTAGTTAGTTTGATAACGATGAAGCCAAGTGGCGGATATCGATGATAGGTAAAAAATTGGTTTGAATTCAGCTAAGTAAATAAAGTTAATAATTTTGATTTTGGGCTATATTTTTATTGTTCGGCGAAGTTTGAAAGTAGGTGATTATGAATTAGACTAATGTGAGAAGGGTGATCGATTTGGGATGATATATGAATTGATGAGAGTGTCTAGCGAATTGATATAAATATATAGATAATGTAGTTTAATGTAAAATTATCCACTGAAAATTTAAAGCCAGGCTCGACTTCAGACGGAAAATATTTTGATTGAATGCCTTCCCTTTCATAGTATAGCTCAGTTTTTATTCCTTTGTAATTTAGATTGTTCGTAAGTGAAGAATGGAGATAAGCCATTGAATATTTTAATGGATAATGATAATAACAATGAAACACATATCATAAAAATGCTATGTTGATTAGCTCTCAGTAAAGGAACATGGGATTATTTGGAGGCATGTAGAAACAAAAATAAAATTGTTGAGTTGTAAAATCTAATTATTCCTTTTTTTCCTCCTCTTTTTAAGCTTATTCAACATGAAGCTGATGTATTTGATTGGATTATGCTTTCTCCTAGATCTTTTTGTTAAATATTTTGCCTTTCTTGCGATAATTGCTGAGTATGACTTTGGCTGTGGGTAATTTAATATGCAGTCTTTTGGCAGCTCTAGAAATGGTGATAGTCTATTGTTGCACCAATTCTATGAGTTCTAATCTTTTCTAAAATAAGGAGAGTAGTACATCGTATGAGATTTTAGAGTATCGTCGTTTGCGTTGGAACAACTTCATTTAATAAGTTTATTTATTATAAATAAAGTTAGGACCTAGCTCCAAAAAATTAATATATAAATCTCAGTCATTTGCTTCATTGAGAGACTAAAAGGGAAAGTAAAGCAAGTTGATAGGCATTGAAGTTTATTAAACATAAGTATAAAAATATTTTGTTTTGAAATTGGAATCAATACCATCCTGAATATTTGATCAATTAAAATTTCACACATGTTCTAGTTGCCATGCTCTCACTACTCTTCAAAGATTTATTCAAAAAAATTATTGATAAATTGCTAATTGTTTTGTAATCTCGCTAATTAATGTAAAAATCATTAACTATTAAACCATCACTCATCTAAGTGTACATTTTCAAAATATAGGTCTATATTTCGACGAATAGAGTTAAAAAATGTCTTCATCTTTAACAATGCAAATTGTATGAGTGGTACTAAATTATAGTGTTAATATTATAATTTATAATCGATGGTTTCGATGTCAATTCAACTCAGAAACTAGCCATTTTCATTCTCTGTTTTAAAGATTAAGATTAATAGTTGAAGGTTACAGTGTTTTAAAATCAAAGCACAATTTATTGATCATAAATTTGTGCTGTAAAAAATAAGAGCCAACAAATGACAAAACATATTTCTAAACGAATATATCAATAGAAGAAAAGATGACTATATTTAAACTGATTACAAGACGATAGTTCAATGAAAACATAAACTTAATTTAGATAAAATATAAGGAAGTACAAAATGCAACTTCTGAGCAATTCTGTTTGAAATAGTTAAATACTCTGAGTGTATTCTAATTTTGATGCTGATTTGGCAGTTGGTTTCAAATAAAGTGAGATTGGAGGAGATGAGATAAAAGGGGGAATAGTAAAATGTTAATAAGGTATCATCTTCGTTTTTTCTTGCGAATGGGTCTGGG
The DNA here is from genome assembly GCA_020719775.1 of Desulfosporosinus sp. GTDB lineage: Bacteria > Campylobacterota > Campylobacteria > Campylobacterales > Arcobacteraceae > CAIJNA01. The sequence goes on from DYPS01000006.1 coordinate 23,257, forward strand.
TCTCCGCATTTGGCTGGCAGTTCTTTTTTTATTTCTTTTCTTTTTTCTAATATTAAATAATCTCTACTTTGATTAAAACCTAGGCTAACCATATGGTGTTAACTGTCTATCAACATTCGTCCCTAGTTCAGCAAAAGCAGGAGATGACAGACTGCTAAGCGAGAATAATTTTTCTTTTGAGTCTATATTGATTTTGACATGATTCGTGGGATTATTAAAGGGTATGTTTTTATTCCAGCCAACATAGACATTGCCATCGAACCATGTTCTCTCTAGGTAGATTGTTTCTAATTAATCGATTTGATTTTAAAGATGAAATATTTGCCCCTAGATTTCGTGCTACTAGTCTAAGAGCTTTTGAACATCTGCTTTGATTTTTTGGTTCTTGAATTTCATTTAAATATTAATGTAACAAGACAACATTCCAATGCCTTTATAATCATATCACAGGGTTAACACTGCAGGTTGAAACAAAGGCGGAACATAGACCTCACAGAGAAAATTGTCATTGCAATTTTAATGAAATTAAGATTTGTTGATAATTTCCTAAGTTCCAATGAAGTTTTATTTTTTGAATATTAAGTGGAACTCTTGAGCAGAGCACTCCTTAATTGATTTAATTTACAATTAAATTGGTATGTAATATAATATCGCAAATTAAAATGGGACAAATCTAATCAAAAACTATGGTGAAAGAAGGGTGGTTTTAAAAATTCGGAAGAGTCGAGTTTATTGAAGATTAAGGCAGTTAAAACAAAACATAAATAAGAGTGAGTTTAGAATCATCTCTCAGTCAATAGTAGCTTTCAAATTGGGAAAATCTTGTAAAATAACTTCAGAATAATCCCTAAATATCTAAATATATTGTTCTACCACTTCGTTTCGAAGAGAACAATTGCTTCGTATGCACCAGCAATGGCCGTAAAAATGCAATCAAGGTAAACAACATAGCATTTAGCTTTACTACAATAAATTAAATTGCTCATTGAGTCAATAAATTAGAAATAGGAGAGAAACTCAAAAATATTTTGAAGAAAGCTAACTGTGGTATCTGCTTTATGTATTGGTGAGAGTAGCTGCATTCTTTGAGGAGAAGTCTTTCTATCTTGGAAATGTACATCCTAGCAACGTAATTTTAAACGAAATGGGACGTATTCTTATCTTTACAAGCGCTTCATCGCCTAATTAACCTTTAAATATTTAGAAAATAAAACATTCTAAATACTAGGATATTTTTATTGGTATGATCTTTGTAATATAGCTCCCGAATAAATCAAAATAGTGAATGATGAACATCATTTCGATACCTCAATAAATGAGCTGAATCAAAACAAAATTGACCTTTTTAACATAGGATTGGTCCTACTCGAAGCCATTCTTCTAAAAGATTGCTATTATTTGTATGAACGAACTAAATTTTCATTTAGGTAAGATAATCTTATTTCTTACAAAGAACAGTTAATTAATGAAAAAATGCAATATAGTCAAACTCTTATAAACTTCGTCAATCATTTTTTGACTGTTGATTACAATCAAAGAAATAAACCATCATATTACTACAAATTACTAAAATCTTATGAAACATAAATTTTGGCATTGAAAGTTTTTGAAACTAAAAATTTGAATGATTTACAAGATTCGCCACAAGTCATGAACTATCTTGAGAGAACTTCTCCTAATACGAGATAAACTAAATATTTATCATTGGCTAAAAAAATTAGAGAAAAAGGAAAATAATCAACTAAAAAGACAAAATAAGCCTCTGCAGAATAAAAAAAATAAGTATAATACATTCCAATTAAAATCAATCGTAAACTGTTTAAGGAAGAAGCTGAAGAAATACACAAATAAATCTGAGTTAGACTTAAGACTATGATATTCTTTTCTTTAAATAAACTCTTTTACATAAAACTATATTGCTAATCAATGATTTTTTTTTTTTTGAAGTTTATTTATTTTGAAGTTTTCTTTTTTAGTTCACTTTCATATAGATATGACGATTTGACTCCATTTTGAACTAAATCTCTCTTATTATATTTACTTATTCACATGAGTGACGAACATATTCAGAAAAATACTTGCCCTTCCAACACAGAAAATGACTAAGATAATGAAGAAGCCAACTTTTTGCACTTCGATCTACTCACTCTCAATGATCGCAAAACTTCATTCAATTAAACTGAAATGCAAATCAATGATAGAGAAATTGATGGTTGCTGCTCACCTTCATTCAAAAATAGATCTCAACAGCCTACCAAAGAAAAGAAAATTAAATTGATTCATAAAAAATAGAAGGAAGATGAGGATGATAAAAAAATAAGTATGAACAGGAAACGTAGGATAACATTTTTAGAAAGAAGAGTTGATGAACTAGAAAGAGAAATTTCATCATTTCGAAGAAATTAACATTTCTGTCATCAATGCAGGAATAGATTGCCAGATTATTATCGCGAGGGGATTGAGGAGCTTATACAACCAGAAGAACTCGCTCTAAATGGAGCAGGAGATTATGAAACGAAGAGACACTCGAAAGATAGTCTTGAGTTCGAAAAGATAGATTTTCATACTCCTTTGATGCAAACGCGAGAAATGTAAGAAAAAATGTGGATTTTTGTTGGAACTATGTTGATTGCAATGGGAAGTAAAATTATGGATTTCGATGGAACTATCAACATCTTCAAGGTGTTAAAGCAATCAGTGGACAAAATCAGACGTCAGGTTTAAAAATGCTAGCCTAAACTAGGCTTATAATTTTATTGTCTCAAAGAGTAGCTTCGTTAGCCTAACTGTTTAATTGATGGGATGAATTTTGATCCATTCTATAGCGGCAAATAGGAGTTAGGTTATGGAAACTTTAGTTTATAAGGAGTAAAGTTATAGAGTGTTTAGGAATATGAGCTAATTTACGATGTAAAATATAACTTCAATATCAAATATGATACACTTTTGACCATCATGGAATACGCTCGAGATCATTGCTCGATTTCCTGAAATTAATTTCTGTCAACTCTGCTTTTAATGATGTTTAACTAATTTATATATAAACTCATTTATTCTTTTTTTCAATCCTCTCAGTTTTATATTAATGCAACACATAATGGGTTATTTTAGACAACTAACAATTTCGAGTGATATATTACATTCATTTTAACATCAGTTTTGGATTTATTCACTTAGATATTTTTTAATCAATAATATCGATAATACTACTAATAAAATAAAAAATTAATCAATTGAGTGTCAATCAAGTGAGTAAAATATTGTTGAGAAGGTGCAAATAACCAAAAATATTCATTCTTCATAAAATTGTATTCCAAACTAAAGATTTTAGGGGTTGAACTGCAAATATGTCTCAAGTCATATAGAAATCAAACTAAAATTAGGTCAGTATTATTTGATTTAAAGCCTTTTATTCAAATTATCGAACCCAAAATCGAACAAATATTAATATTATGAAAGTATTAACATAGTCTGCAGGAAAATAGTGAAACATCAACCAAAAATATTTGCCAAATGCTAAAAAATAAATCAAAATTATTCAATTATCAATAAAAAGCTTTAAATTATTGATAATAAAAGTAAATAAGTTAATGATAATTTGAAAAAATAGATATTTGTGATGAAATAGAGGCTAAACAAATAAAATTTACATTGATGAAATAAGGTAAATTAAGTTAGCTAAAAATATAATACTGATAGACAGAGAATATAAATTGATGACATTCTCTTAATCAAAAACTTTACTATTTTTTTTTTAATTATCAGTATTTTTCATTATGTTTGTTCGCTAATAACCAAAAACTAAAAAAATATTATTCTTCAAAATTACATCATTAAATAATAATCATAAATAACCTTTTAAATAAAAAGCAAGTGATTCGTGATGAATGTTGAATGAGTTATAAAAGGGTATAATTATGTCCATTTTTATTATTTAATTTTCCTCAACTTTATGAGATCCCTTTTCTTTGTCAGAAGATACTTTGCCAGTACTGCTCCTTCTTATTCAGACATCAAGTATACAAAAAGCCACGAATGGGTTCAGTATTTCCCAGAGACAAAACTTGCAAGAGTAGGCATCTCAAACTTTGCACAAGAACAACTTGGAGAAATCGTACACGTCGAACTCCCAGCCATTGGAAAGAAAGTCGCCGAACTAGAAAGCACTGTTGTGATCGAAAGTGTTAAAATCGCAGCTGATGTGTATACTCCCGTTGCTGGACAAGTCACCAAAGTTAATGAGGCAGTCAGTAAAGAACCAACACTAATCAATACAAAACCATAAGAATCCTGGCTTTTCGAATTGTCAGTTTCATCAGAACCTAAAAATCTCCTCTCTTCAGAGGAATATCTCAAAACCCTCGACCAGCACTGATTCCATTCTGTTAGATTATTTCTTCACATTTTTCCCTTTAATTTTCAACCCAACCAATTCAGTTCTTCATAAATGGAGCACATATAAATTTATCAACCTTAAATAGTTGAGGAAGTCAAAATGAATAAAGATGTGGGTTTCGATATGATTCTTGCGATTGTGTTAAATATGATGGTGTTTGCTGATATTGATATTTGCTAATGTTGATCAATAGACATAGTCGGGATCGGAGTTGGCCTTTTTGAATCCTGGTTTGCCGCAGATGAAAAGTTATTGTCTCAAATTAACACAGTTCTATGGCTTGCCGGGGTTGTTTTCGAGGCACAAAGTGAAGTTATTGAATTCTGCTGGGCATTCCTTTTTGACTATGAGCATACGAGGAGCCGAGTTGTCCTCTCTTGGGAACCTACATTTAGGAATGGCATTACTCAATACCCTTATTCTCTAAAAGGGTGCTTCTCTTCTTGGCAGTTGAGAACATGTAAGATCTTGTTTCCATCTCTTTGACGATCAAATAAAATTTAAATAATAAAAAATGAATTAATCAAGAATTATCAATCTTTCTTACCCAATATGCGAGGAATTGAAAAGACCATAAAAATATAATAAACATATGATGTTGAAGTCTTTGAGTATTTTAGTTGTTTTATAATTAAAAAGACAGTTTTAATCTTGCTTTTTTCTCGGTCATTGAAATTTTATGATTGGAATATAGTATATATGTTTTAGATATATTTTTTTGATATGCTTAAACTATAAATTAATTATAATTGAGATGAGTCGAGGACTGCTCTCTGCACTTTCCGCACTGACAATAGTCACAGGTATACATCTTATAACATAGGAACTGCTGCCTTTTATTTCTTCAAAAAGATTGCAGCCCCCTCTACCTAACTTATTGATAGATTAGTAGTCAAAAAGATCCTCATCAAACTTAGAAAAAGAGCATATAGCACCCTACGGGAGATAGCATTTATAGTTAACAACATCCGAACTCTTGAAGGAGATCTTTAGATCAAAAAAATCAGTTAGATTTTCATGCGTGATGGAGGTATATTGTTTCCCATTTAGGCAGTGGTGAGAAGAAACTACATGCAATTGAGGCTCTAGTTCTTGAGGAAGAATAAATCTCACGTACTGCATTGTCTTAACTCAGAAAAAGATTTCGAGTACTCCTGCAATCACTATTGTGATAGTGACATTGAGATCAAAATATTGTTATAAACCTTTAGGAAGGACTTGAATATGGCTTTATAGGGAGTAATTGAGTCTTATATGGGTCCACTGCCTCGTTTTTAGCCCTAAAAAGTTTTGAAAATGCAATAACATATTTTGAAGAGTATTTGTGGTTATATTTAGGGCGTATGGACGTAATATGTAAGAAGTACATATAACACATGTCAAATGAAGAATGTTTAAAATTATAGGCTCAAATGTAATTGATTTAATAAGTAGCTAGTTAAGAGTATTTGCAATGTTAAGGCATCCATCATGAAAAATAACCTAACGAAAAGATATTTATGGCTATTTTGGAACATTATTATAGACATGATGCCGAGTTTAAGGAACAATTTGAACAGCTGGAGTTAGATATGGAAATGTGTAACTTTTGTGGCTATGTAGTTATTATTTAAATGGATAATACATGTAAGAAAAAAGAGATAGATAGAATGAAACAGGAGGAAAGAAGACATGAGGAAAAGAAGAGTGAGAGTTAGCCGAAGATGGAGTTTTAAATAAAATAGGAAAAATAAACTGATCTTTAGATGCATATAAAAGAGAGCGAAAATAATTGAATTTGCGTGAGAAAAACAAAGATAATTAATCGATTGATTGTACTTCACTAAAATCTTTTCAATAATAACAAACTCTATCTATACTTCTTTCATTCATTATATCTTTATTAATGATTAAAATGGTACAAAAAATAATAATAAACTAATAGTAAATCTTTTCAAACTAATCTTATTCTCGGCAATTAAATCTTTTTTATTGTCTAGATCATATTTTATTCAAATAACAAAGTTGTAATAGTTGGTCTTCAGAAATCAATTCTATAATCCTATTTGATAATTATTATTTAAGTATGAAAAAATCAATATTGATCGCTTCTATATTTTTCATTTCACTCATCGCTGTTTACTTTGAAACTAGTCAATCGAATCCTGATACTTTCGAACATTGGAAGACACAATTTGCTGTTAGCTTCGATCCAAAAGAAGAAATGTATAGAAAGTTAATTTTTGAAAAAAATGTCAAAATTATTGAAACTCATAATGCAGATACAACCCAAACATATAAAATGGGAATCAATCAATTCACAATTTACTCTCGTGAATAGTTTACTGCCAGATTCCTCATTCACATTCCTCAACCAATCTCCTCTATAAAAAATGTAGATCACTCTTATGAACCTGGAGATGACATTGATTGGGTCGCTTTAGGCAAAGTATCAAGAGTTGGTACTCAAGGTCAATGTGGATCTAGTTGGGCATTCAGTGCTACAAGTGCTGTGTAATCATTCTATAAAATCAAAGGGGAAAATATTGATAATTTGTCAGTACAACAATTAGTTGACTGTTCATTTTTGGAAGGGAGTGGAGGATGTACTGGAGGATGGCCTCCTTCGGGTCTTAGCTATATTCAAAAACGAGGTGTTGTATATTAATATGACTATCCTTATGTGGCAAAAGATCAAAATTGTCAAGTTCATGGTGGACCCGTTAAAATTGGAGATTGTAGATTGTATTTTTCATGTTCTGACATGCTTGAAGCAATTAAAAAAGGACTCATTACTTTGTCAGTTGCTGCTAATTAGTGGGTTTCATATAGTAGTGGAGTATTTGACAACTGTCACTCATCTACTAATCATGCTGCTCTTTTGGTTGGAGTTGTGGATGGAGCTTGGAAGGTCAAAAATTCATGGGGGACAAGTTGGGGAGAAGGAGGCTATATTAGACTTGCCCCAGGAAATACTTGCAATATTTGTAGTGCTGGTTTTCAACCTCAAAATTGATTTGCGAATTAATAGATAAATATTCATAGATATATTTATCTTACTATTCTCATTGATTTTAAACTATTGGAGGAAGTCAATTCATATTATTTTCTAAAAAGATTAAAAAAAACTATTTTTTTTAATATTTATTTAAAAAATAGTCTTTTTTTCATAACAGAGTTTAGGCTCTTTAAGATCAATAGTTAACATTTATCTCAATATAATAATCCATTAATTCATTGATTCATCTTAATTATCTTAACCATAGTCATTTGTTCTCATAAGTTCTTAAACTTGCTGATCGAAATTGAGGCTAATACAATCAAATCACAACAATTAAGTTTCTAAGTCTTTTCACTATCAGTGTTTCATTTCTTTTTGCTTTATTATATCTATTTTGAAGCTTTAATTTGCATTTTTTAACTTTCTCCAACTCTAACATAGCATTGACAACAAACAAATCATTAAAAATTGGCGATGAAATAAATAAATGGAAGTAAACTGAATCAGCAAACTTCATCGATAATCTTCAGAGAATGAAGTAATAAAGGATAATATCGAAATAACTTCAATAACAATGAAATAAACAAAAATCTACTTGCTTCTAATTATTCAAAAAAATGCAAAAGTCAAAAGCATTTCGAAGAAAACAAAAAAAATAAAGAAGCTGATAAAGATTATTCTAATAATTATTGATATTTTGGTGTATTTAATCATTTTTTATTTATTGATGTATTCATATGTTCTGGAATGAAAACAGTTAGCAAATTAACAACATAAATCTGATTGTTAATCCTATCTGACTATAATAATTTCATATGCAAAAGCAACTCTTGGTCGCCTCTCTGATCTCATTGGCTATCCTCGCTGTCTACTATACCTCATCTGAGGCTAAGCTTGACGCCTTCGAAGAATGGAAGGGACAATTCGGAGTTAACTGGGCCCCTGAAGAGGAAGCCTACAGAAGATTGATCTTTGAAAAGAACCTCATTCAAATCAACAAACACAACGCTGATCACACCCAAACCTACAAAATGGGAGTCAATCAATTCTCTATCTTCACCACTGAAGAATTCGCCACCATTTTCCTTACCCCCATGCCAATGGTCGGAACCCCCAAGGTTGATGAGACTTTTGAAGTTATTGGTGATGTTGATTGGACCACTCAAGGAGGAGTTTCCCCAGTCAAGAACCAAGCATCATGCGGATCATGCTGGGCTTTCTCCGCAACAGGAGTCCTCGAATCAACTTTACTCGTTCAAAAGAAACAAGGATCCAGCCTCTCTGAGCAACAATTGGTTGATTGCTCAAGAACTCAAGGAAATCAAGGATGCAACGGAGGATGGCCATCAAATGCTCTTAAGTACATCCAAGCCAATGGTATTGCCTCTGAAAGTCAATATCCCTATGTTGCTAAGGATCAAGCCTGCAAGACTCAAGGTGGATCAACCAAGATCTCAGGTCAAAAGAGTTTCTCTGGATGCGCTGGACTTACTAGCGGAATCAACTCTGGACCCATTTCCGTTACTGTTGATGCCACTAACTGGTCACCATACAGAAGCGGTGTCTTCAACAACTGTGCTGCTTCCATCAATCACGCCGTTCTTTTGGTCGGTGTTGTTGGAGGAAATTGGAAAATCAAGAACTCTTGGGCTACCAGCTGGGGAGAATCTGGATACATTAGACTTACTGGAGGTAATACTTGCGGAGTTTGTGCTTACGCTGGTGTTGTTCCCACTCTTTGATCGTTCATCTCAATCAAACATCATTCAATCATCTCTATTAAATATCAAATTTTATTTCTTTTTATAGTTTTATCATTTGGAATATTTTTTTTAATTGTTCCTTTACTAAAAGTAATTGAAATTACCAAGATTGATATTTAAACTGTATTAATGTTTATTGAATTGGGAAAGATTGCTAGTTTTGCTTTTATTTATCGATTCGAAATTAAATTAGTGATTTCTATTATTAAGTATAGTTGTGTAATTCGAAGAAGGTATATTTTTCATCATCAATAAATAAAATTATAACTTTTTCAACTAATTAGTCATTTTTTTTACTGAAATTTAGCCGAAAAGATGTTTCGAACATCACAAGCTTTATATGTTTAATTTTAGTTCAAATCTTTATAATAATTTCTATGTATAACAGTAAAAGTTCAGGTTTGGTTTAAACCTTCGATATTGAGGATGCCAATCCTTCCAAAAACAGTTGGATCGATCAAATAAAAGACAATCACTTCTTTAAAGCCATCTTTACTAAACAAAGTATATTGGGATGTTTGGTTGTTTTGGCCCTAATTCTCATTTATATAACTTCATCATCCTTCAATGATGAAACATCTATGAAGTTTTAAAAATGGAAAGCATAATATGCTCCAAACAGCAAGATGAGCCCTGAAGAAAATCATTATAGATTTCAAATTTTCAAAACAAATGTAGATATTATAAAACAGCACAATGCTCAGAAAGACGTTTCTTATCAAATGGGAATCAATCAATTTGCAATCTACACTGCTGATGAATTTAGATAAACTTACTTGATGGCTAATTTTGCCTAAAATTATGCCTTAGCTGAGACTGAATCAATTACCAATGGAATGAAGACATCTCCAAATGTTAATTCTCATCCTTTAATTGTAAAAGCAACTTCGGACATAAATTGGCAAAAAAAGGGCAAAATAACTGCAGTTAAAAATCAAGGAGCATGTGGATCGTGCTATAGCTTTGCAACAGTTGGATTAATATAAAATAAATTTTTGAGACTTTCCAACCTAGCAACTGATCTTTCCTAACAGCAATTAGTTGATTGCACAACTGGATATGGTAATGTAGGTTGTAATGGTGGCAATATTCTTAATTCACTTTATTATATTATTGCCAATATTAATGCAACGACTACTATTAAGGTAGGCATTACATCATAGAGTATTTACCCTTATCGTGGAAATTATGGAGCTTGTTCATCTCTTGGAGGAAACTACAAAATATCAGGAGGATACTATTATACTGGCTGCAACAATATTATTTTTGGACTTCAAACATCAGCTGTTGGATTGTATGTTGATGCAATCGATTGGCCACTCTATTCAAATGGAATTTTTACTGGATGTGCGCCAGTTGCTACTATTAATCATGCTGTGCTGTTGGTGGGAGTATCAAATGGAACTTGGATAATTAAAAATTCATGGGGGAATACATGGGGATAAAATGGATTTATCCGATTACCAGCTGGAAATTCATGTGGTATTTGCACTTACTCCGGTTTCACAACTTATTGATACTTCATCAATTTATTATTTATCACTTAGCCTACTAAATAACCATCATTATACTACCAAAGATACTATACGATCAGGAAAGTTCATCCCATCAACCAATGAAACTACCAATCCGATCTGATGGAGTATTAGGATCAACATGATATCATGTATAGATGCACTAGCCTTATTATTATGTCAGATTTTTATTCTCTTCAACTATTTACAATAATATCTAACAAGTTAATACCAACATGTTCCTGTCCAGTTTCGGAAGAAGGGCTATGCTTGCTTCATCACCTAGATTCGGGTTTAGCGTTTCAAATGAATCCACTTTCTTAGAAATGGTCTCTCAGTACTTTGATAAGGCCGGAGAGGCAACCGGCATCTCCAAAGATAGACTTGAGTTTTTGAAAAAACCCGACTACTCACTTAAATTCAATATTCCATTCAAAACAGGTATTTTTTGGCTTAAGCAGACGCTGGTCTCATCGAAGTTGTCGAAGCCTATCGTGTTCAGCACAAAACCCACAAACTTCCCACTAAAGGAGGAACAAGATACGCTAGCAGCATCAATCTTCAAGAAGTTGAAGCTCTTTCTTGTCTTATGACAATCAAAAACAGCATTGCTGGACTCCCCTATGGAGGAGCTAAAGGAGGAATTAAAATTGATCCTCGCAGTCTCTCCAAAGCAGAAATTGAAAGAGTTACCAGAAACTATACTACTGCTTTATGCAAAAAGAACAGTCTTGGTGCTGCCATTGATGTCCCGGGACCTGATATTGGAACTGGAGAGCGAGAAATGACTCTTATCAAGGATCAATATCAAGTTCTTTATGGTCATAAAGATATCAACTACGCAGGAGTCACAACCGGAAAGAGTCTTCATCATCACGGTATTCGAGGAAGAGAGGAGGCCACAGGATTGGGAGTATTTTACTCAGCTAGACAAATTCTCAACAATGAAGAGCAGTTAAATAAGCTTAACGTTACTAAGGGACTTAAAGGAAAGAAATTCATTGTTCAGGGTTTCGGAAACGTTGGATATTGGGCATCCAAATTTTTTGTAGAGGATGGAGCCATTTTGATCGGAGTTGCTGAAGCTGATGGAAGTTTCCTTTGTGAAGATGGTATTAACCCTGATGAACTTTGGGCCTATAAGAGAGCCAAGAAGGGAACAAAAGGTTATCTTGCAGCACATCAAAAGACAGGCACATAATTCATCAACGAGGATGCTATCTACGAAAAATGGTATAAATTATGTTATTCAGCGATATCTTCATTCCAGCTGCCTTCGAGCAATCAATCAATGTCAATAACGCTGATAGATTCCAATGTAAATTAATCATAGAGGCTGCTAATGGACCAACTACCCGTAAAGGTGAGGATATTCTTCTTAAAAAAGGAGTTAGCTTCCTTCCCGATGTACTTTGTAATGGAGGTGGTGTCACTGTCAGTTACTTCGAATGGTTGAAAAACCTAGAGCATGTGAGATGGGGTCGTCTACTTAGAAAATGGTAATAAAAATCAAAAAGAAATTTCCTTTAAGTTATCGAAAAGGCTACTCAAGTTGATCACACTAAATTTGTTGAGGCTGAGAAATTTTTGTTAGAAGGTGCCAAAGAAAAGGATATTGTATATGGTGGTCTAGAGTAAGTTATGTCAACTGCAACAAACTAAGTTTTGGATGTGGCTTCCGCTAAGAATTTGGATCTTCGTACTGCAGCTTACGTGCTGGCAATCAACAATCTCAACGAATACTATCTTACCCGTGGAATTGAAATTTGATGATCTTCAATGGTTTATCGTTGAATTATCGGGAAATAATATTAAAGAATTAAGAAATGACTATATTTGTGTGTTTTTTAGACAATCATATATAAATAATTTTATGAATGATTTTTTAAGTAATGAGAAGCATTCATATTTATGGTCTTTGCTTTGCTTTTGTTTAATTGCAGATCTTATATTTTTGAATATCTAATGACATCATCCCCTTCTCCTGTTGCTAAAAGCAGTTGGACTAAGTTCGTTGACACTGTCCAACCTTTCTGGATTGGTGGTCTTTCTGGAGTTCTGGCTACATGTGTTATTCAACCTGTTGACATGATCAAAGTTGTCATTCAGCTTGAATCTGAGTAGTACGCCAAACTCAAAGATCCAACAAAAAAAGCAGGTTTCCTGACTGCATTTAAGAGTATCTACCAAAAAGAAGGAATAAAAGGCTTCTACAGAGGGTAATCTTAGATTAATGTAGCATTGATTCAGCACTTGCTCGTCAAGTATTTTACACAACTAGCAGACTGGGAATTTACAAATCAATCACTGAGTATACTCAATCTCAAAACAAAGCAAAAGGACAAAGTAACTAGTTGAGTTAAATTAGATACATTGTCTTTCTTTCAAAAAGCCTATTGTGCAAGTTTTGCTGGTTTTATCGGATCTCTCTGTGGTAATCCAGCCGATCTTGCCCTTGTGAGAATGCAGGCTGATAATCAGTTGCCTCTTGCTGATCGTAGAAACTATAAAAATGTGTTTGATGCTTTCGCTAGAATTACAAAAGAATAAGGATTAATTGGGTTATGGAGAGGTGCTACTCCCACTGTCATTAGAGCTATTGTCCTTAATCTGGCAATGCTTTCATCTTATGATGAAGTGAAGGAAAGAATGATGGAATGGATGGAGGTTAAGAAATAAAATCTTCAAATTAGAGTTTGGTAATAAATTATTTATTTAGGGCAAGTATGGTTGCAGGTTTTCTTTCTTCTTTCTGCTCACTTCCCTTCGATAATGCTAAGACTAAACTTCAGAAGATGAAGAAGGGGCCAGATGGAACATTCCCCTATAAAAATATTTTCGACACAATGGGCAAAACAATTAAAAACGAAGGGTTCACTCATTTATGGGTGGGCTATCCTACTTTTTATCTTAGAATTGCTCCACATGTGTGCATTACTTTAATTCTTCAAGACTTCATTACCGATCATATCAAAACATATCGTAGTAGAAATTGATAATTAATTGTATTCATCACAACAAACACATTTGTTATCTAATCATTAATGAATTTTTAATTATTATTATTTAGTTTAGTTGAATAAAATGAGTCAATGTTCAAATTTAAACAAAAGTCTCAATCAAATGTAAAGTTTTTGATATTGTTAATATTTTTAGGCATTAAAGCTAATAATAAATACAAAAATTAAAAATCGATATGATCAACATTCGCTTGTTTCAAGAATATATAACAGGATTGCAAAACAGTCACCCAGGAGTTATAAACAACATTTTTCTGGCCAACAATTAAAGTAAAGACTATCATCACTATAGATCATATTCTTTTCTCAACCAAAGATCGTTATTCTGAATCAAGCGTGCTTTCAACTCTTTTGAACGATAGCCTGTATATTATCAGACTCAATCTCTCAGGAGAAGGAGACAAACATCCTCTCTAAATAATCGCAGAAGGAGACAATGAGTACACTCTCATATACAACATCTAAAATTATTTTATATACGGCGTCAGTGTCCGTAAGGATAAAGTTAGTCTGGGTAGACAAATTGCTACAACTTCTCTAAAAGAGATTAAACTTCAATTTGGAAGTGTTATATCTTGGGCCTAAGCAGATACAGAGTGAATCATTTATAGTCAATCATTTATTTAAAATCCATAATCAGAAATCATCTTAATAATCTTCTTCTATTTAGTTTTACATTTATGGTTAATAGTCTTCTCCACAATCTTCTTAATATTGATCTTAATTTTGCTAACTTGAATTTTTTTAACTTTCGGCTTAAGAGTTGTACTGGTAGCTGTGTTGAGCAATTGGGGGGACAATTTACTCTTGTCGTTGATTTTTAAATATTTTTTATGAATTTTGTCTTTTAATTCCTTAATTTTGAGATCCATTTGGCATGTTTTGAGCGTAAAAAGGCCATTTTTCCATTTTATCTACCATTGACTGCATGATAAGTTAATACTCCTTTATTTTTTCCTGATGTTCTATCCGTTCCTTAATTAACTTTTAATTCAATTTTTAACTTTCCTCAGTCCAATACCGTTTTTCATTTATCAAAAATTAGTTGTCCTCTCTCAATCTTTTATTTTATTGTGCCACTTTTTCACATTCCTCACAAATATATTTATCAGTTTCAATAAACTCTAATAAGTTTTAAACCAACTTATCTACACGCTGCTCCACATTTTATCCCTAGTTTAAGAGAGCTACAATTGGAGCTGGCTCATCTGTTTGATTGGGTTGTTCGCCAAAACTATTTAGTTTCTCAATGCTATGCTAACTGTCTTTGCTTTTTAGGATTTAAACTAAATTATTCGATTAGTTATTTTTTTAATCAAATTATTTCATATTTTCGGACTGTTAATTTTAGGTGTGGGGAAAAACACTTACATTGTTGTCAAAGTTAATCTGAGTGAATGAATCTATATTGGAAATATTTTATATAATTGATTTTTAAGGAAATAAAGGCTATTGAACTGCATTGATTGTTTTTGATTATTAAATGACTTCTATAATTTATTACTAAACCGTGGCTGATAGCCCGGCATGATCATCTATACATCTAATTTATTATTGGTTGATGATTTAAATTTATTATTCTTTTGGATTTTCAATTGAAACTTAGTTTTCTATGATTTCTTGTTATACAGTCTTTGATTTTGGCTATTCTTCTGAAAAATATTCTTTATTTTCTTCTATTTTTTAATTTTATTAAACTTGAATCTATTGTAAACATATTTTTTCCTATATTTATTTTTTCTACTGCACCTCATTTTATTATTTGATGACTTGAACATCTTCAATAGCTGGCTAAATAATAAATTTGACTAAATCTGTTTTTCCTATATCGTGCCTGATATCTGAAGTAAAGATTTTCTATTCTGTTCCATTTTCTTTGTCAACAACTTTAATCCAGCTTTTAGTTTATAATTTTTTTTCCTATTAAAATTATTAAATAACTTCATTTCCATAAATCGTATTATAATAGTTTGGATTGTCTCCTTCTTCATCGATTAACTACTAGCCAGAACCAGACTATTATTCTTTTTCGATCTGTTATTGCTTCGTTGAAAAAGGAATCACTTTGATTGATTTGGCTTCATTGCTCTATTTTATTATTATCTTTTCTTCAATTTATTTATTCTTTTATGTTATTTTCTGTTATATTTTCTAAACTATTTATACCTTTGGTAATTATATTTTATGAATGATGGCCTATTATTTTTTTTACTACTCAATTTTTTTTTATTGTTTGATTAATTTTACTTATTTTTCTGATATTTTTTCTTTTATTTCAATTTTTTCTTTTTCTTTTACTTTATCAATAACTTTTGCTGCCACAATTTCTTATTTGGCTACTTCATTTGCCCCATAACCCTTTTTCTTCTTCATCTGTGATGATGCAATAAAAGGAGCTGTTTTTTCTTTGTTTGATGGTGGCTATTCTCTACTGAAATCAAGAGCTTGAAGAATATTATTCATTGAGTTAACAGATGTATCGGAAAAGTGTGATTTTTATTGGTTTCTAATTCCTGAAGGATATCTCATATCATGAGATTATCTTAGACTTTAAATGAATCTTTCATCAATTTTCTTCCAAAATTGTTTATGATAATGTTGGTACATTGAGTGTACAAAAGACTCCTATACTGGTCTGTTTATAGTTTCTGTATAACTTTTAGACTAATCCATAGTAATATGATATGATATTAATATAAAGATTGACTCCAATTATACTCAACATCATCAGCAAAAATGAACTATTTTAATTTGTTGATGGACTCACTTTATATAGCTTTAACTTATTATAATACTAAAAGTTAGCATGAGAGATATCGGCAAGTATGTCACCAATGCTGACAGCAAACATCAGTTTATCAGAAATATTCAAGAAAAATATACAGTGGGGAAGAGACAAACAATCAATAACTATGTGGATGATAAAATTAAGGAAAATTTAAAAGCTGAGCTACATTTTCGCTATGGGTAAGAGCAATTAAACGTAAAGAAAGTTATATTCCCATTGGGCGAAACGTATTTTTTACATGATTCAGAAATGTTAATAATTAGGGAAATTATCGAAGCTACAGTGGCATAAAAAAAAATTATACTAACGTCTATAAAAGTATAATTAATAAGCCAGATAATTTGAAGAAAACATAATTTAAATTCAATAAATAAATTAAATTTAGCTTTAATAGATAAACAAAGACAAAGAGACAAAGTAGTGTCACAGAACGTGATGAAAGACATATCATTGAGTCATCAAAAATGATTCTATTAAAAAACGTTATTCAAACTGAAGACTCTCCAATAAAAAGATTCTATGAATAATTGTCTAACGTATAATCAACAGCAGAAGATATAAGAAAAAACCAATTAAAAATGATTCAATAAAAGCGCTAAACAATGTCCCGCCAGGAGAAATAGAAAGATAGTGCAACAATAGCTTCAGTTTAAAATTTGCTGAAGACCATCCGCAATACCCTAAATAAATGATAATTCTTCACTACTTTGATATTTAAATCATCACAAAGATGTCATTTCAGTCTATTTATGTTTGGATAGTCTAACTGCATCTTTTCTATATTTTGACTGTTCACATTAATTTCTGTTTCAGTATATACAGGCAGTAATAGAGGAGTAATGAGCTGAGAATATAATAAATTTAAATGCGTAATCGCTATTTCTCACCTGAATCCATCAGCTACTCAGCCAACCTCAATGCTAACCAAAGCAGCAATACCAGACTGCATTGGATGGGCTCTACCAGCAAACTTCAAAACTCTAACTCTGTTTTACTTTGCGAGTCAGAAAGAAAAATAGGAGCTTATTCCTACGATATTTCACGTTAAATTGGATCGGGCTATAGCAGCAAAGTCTATAAGGGGCGTTGCACACGTGATTCTTCTTAGTGCGCAGTTAAGGTAATCGAACTAAAGAAGTACAGTGAATCCAGTCTACGCATGTTATAGAGTTAAATTCAAATTCTGAAGAGTTTGGAACACCCTAACGTTATCAAGTGCTTATAGGTATATAAAACTGCTACACATTGCTTTATTATTACTGAGTTATGTGCTCATGGTGATCTCTTAACTTATCTAACAAGAAGGGGAAAACTACAGGAAACTGTTGCAATTGAGATAATGTCTTAAATTATCGAGGGAGTTAAATATTTGTTGAGAAAAGGAATTTTGCATAGAGATCTGAAACCGGCAAATATTTTGAATAATGGGAAGTGCTGGAAAATTGCAGATTTCGGCTTTGCTATATACTCATAGTGTGAAATAAAGACTAAATACAATGTTGGAACTCCTCTATACATGCCTTTATAGGCCTTAGTCAAAAATATTTACTCTCCGCTCTCCGACATCTTTTCTATAGGCGTTATTTTCTATGAATTACTGACAGGTGTAACTCCATGGGAGTGCAAAAACGAAAAAGAGTTAATAAAGAAGATGAAAACATTGCCATATGATCTCACTGAACGCTTTAAGATATCGACTAACATAAGATAGATGCTTGAGAAACTTTGTTCAATTTAACTCAATAAACGCATGACAAAAGAATAGTTTATGAGATTGAAATTAAAAAAAGAAGGAGAAAATCCATAGGAAAAGAAGGGGCAAAGTAAATTAGTGCTATAGCGCAGCCAAAGCTAATTTTTGCATTAATAATTGCTAAAAAGTAACTCCAGCATGAATATAATGAGTGGTAAAATATTGAAAGAAGAGAAGACAGTGGTTGCAGTGGACAGTCGAACCTAAACTAAAAATAATCATATTCTCATTAACCAGCTGCATTATTGTAGGTTCATTTACTATCTGACTAGAAATTTAAATCATATGCTTGTTTCACCAAAGAGCAAAAATAAACTAACTTTAATTTTGTATAAGCATCTGCAGAAACTTATTAAACATTTAGCTGATGAAAAACAAAATTGTTTTAATTTGAAAAATTGGGATATTTTCAAATAATCCAAAAAATATTACTCAACTCTTCTCACCATGAAAGAGTACTCAGTACGCTATTAAAAATAGTATCTAAACTTTTTGAAACAAACCGAACTATCCACCATCAGATAAATCAACAAGGAACTCACATAGCTCTCATCACCTGATCCTTTCACCAATACATTTTATAGGACAATGATGAGCACGATTGCTCCAATTATACGCTAGGCTAATCACAACGCCACTCTCTCTTTGGCTGATCCTCCTCAGCCATTAACACCCTAATTAAGAGCGAATATTTAAGCTTTGAAATCGTTGTTTAAATATTACAATTTACTGCAACTTTCCCATCAATAATTTTAAAACTATGAAATATTCGAGAAGAAAAGTGATATCAAAGTGCAAATAGATTATCGTACTTCCACTTTGACAGCGGAACAATTCATTGAATTGAGACAAGAATTAAAATTCATCTGATTTTTTATATATTTGAGTTGCAAATTATTATCATAAAAAATGGCATTTTGCTTCTTTAAGTTGACTTATTATGCAAATAATTTAAAGTTAATTAAGATAAATAATAAATAATATTATATTTATATGTAATTCTCCTATTTTGCTGTTTATTAAATAACTCAATCAATATCAAGTTTACTGTGTTTGATTTATGATTTGATATAATTATCTAACAGAATGTGATTTTTTCCCTTTCATACAATTATTATATTTTATTTCTATTTTGTATTTTTATTATTTAGCTTCTTATAAGTTTCTATCAATCATTAGCCTCAAAAGAGTTAAATATTTTCATTTTCATAGATCTTTATTATTTGCATATTTAGATCAATTCATTAAAAATAAAAATATGCTGAAATCGATATATTACTGTTCAAAACAAAGAGTAATAAATCATCATTTCAAGCATTTACTTCAATTTCCATTCTTGAATCCATAAAATCATCATGGTGATGTGGCTTACCATTCTGACAATCCAAACATTAACATTATTAAGTACATTTCATACCTGCCCGATAACATTCACAATAATTTTTGCGGCATTAAGATTTTTTACAAGTGCATCGCTTGAGGGGTACAAATGCTGGAACTCCTTTGAATGTATCTGGATGCCGAAAATTTGCCATTTGTTGGGCTTTGTATATTTGGTATTGACAATCAGCTTTGTTACAGCAACTATTGCATTCGCATCTCTCGTTGCATAGTCGCCCTTTTGAAAAGCATTCACAGTACATTTTGAGACAGTCAATTTTGGAACATTTGCAGCCCTGGTGGCTCTGTGAGCGTGGAGATAGATTTAACTAGGAAATGGTGCGAAGAATGCTTTCGTTTTGAGAAAAAGTACAACTTTCATCAAGTAAAAGATCAAACAGATCTTTGCTTGGTGAAATTTTCAACCTATACTTCTCTATATCATGTTCGGGCATTAATTTCAATGACCCCGATGACTCAGATGAGTTCCTTGATTTGTTTTTTAAATTTTGGCGATTCATCAATTCAATACTATAATAATAAGTCAGTTTTGGTTCTCTGATTTATGAAAAATAGTCATGCAGCAGCAATCAACAAAATAATAAATCACTATCTGAAAGTATTGTTTGTCGAACAGAAATAGTTTTGTAAATTGCATAAAACATATGAGAGATGATGATAGTACAATTTATTTTGATGATTGAGAGGATAAGATTAAAACAAAAAATCAAGCTGAGAATAGATCTTTGGAAAGATGAGAATGATTCATTTTTCTTCTCATTAGCATTTTGCTAGAGTTTTATGATGTATTAAACTGTCTTTCATATTTAAATTGACTCACCTTGGAAATGGGAGACAAATCACTCAAATCCTATTCATTAATTTTGAAATTATTATGGAACTAACTAATTGCACTCTCGCACTCAGCTCCAATGTTCTTCACTTCTTGACTCTTTGTAGATTTGGCATCAATTGTCTCTAACAATTTTTGATGACTACTGTGAACTGGTTCTACTGAACTGATAAATGGAACATTGGCAATACGAATATTGGCTAAATTGATATTTCGACTTGACGAAGATAGTTAATTTTTGAATTCACTGTTTGCAAGTATTAAATTAATTTTTTATACATTTTCAGACATTTATTTCAGTTGCTGCATGGCATATAAATATCCTACACTCTCTGTACTCTTCCATTCGAATTCTTCTTCTCCTTGCTTACGAGATTACTAAAATTTCACAGACAAATGATGCTATGATTATTGCTTTATGGATTATATCTAACTTTAGTTGAATAATTTCATCATGTGCGGCATATGTCTTGAATTTCCTTCATATATCTATGGTTATTATACTATATTTTATTCTTTATTTTAGTTATTGCATTTCAGTTGATTTGGTTAAAATTCAAAGGATTCGCACATTTGTGAATGCTCCATTAGTGAAAAATATCCATTTTTTGGATTTCTGTTCAATTAGCGATTCTCATAGTTTTTACCAGCATTTATTTTCCCGCTTTAAAGATGGGGGCTGTGATTATAGGACTGAAACAATACTTTGGGTGTGATATTAGATGAAGTGGCAGAATCAAGTACTCGAATGGGGGATAGTTAATTGGATTGAGTGAGAAATTGAATAGTGGCTATGCTTGAATCATGAGTTTGGTAGAAGGAAGAAGAGATATCAAATGACATTGTTATTAATTTGAATTAACAATAACTGTTTATTGTTAATAATATTTTTTGCATTAGGTTAGTCAAATATGTTGTAGTAATATTCATAAACTCATTTATGAAATGATCTTTATTCTTTTTCATCTTATTTAGGCATGATTTAATGCTTATTTGCCTAAATTCAAAAGTTCCCTTTTATTACTGCTTTAATATAAAATAAAATATATTCGTGATTGAATTTAAATAATTGAATTAAACAAATCAAGGCTGTCAACAATCATATTCCCCGAATTTGCAGAATGTAAAATGATTTTATCTTCAATATTCCATTGTAGGATTTGTCATTCTTAGTGCTACTGAAGGAAAGTGATGGAAGGAAATAAGCTAAAGTCTCAAAATTACGTTGGAAAGTGCGAAGTCCATCACCTTTATTAGGCGTATTTCCTTGGCAGATCAAAAGTTTGTCTGAAATTGTCATGTGAAATTCGCTCTCATGATTTGCTGTGAAAATTTAAAATTTATCATCTAGTTACATATCTTTTATGAAAATGAAGCTTTGCTAATCTTTTCGAATTCGTTCTGCAACTGAAGGATACGGCTCTTCAAAATATGAACCAATTATCTCATTTTAGCCCATAAATAGAAACAATAAATTGCACATATTTTTTAATTTTTAGTGGAATTTTTAACACGTAGGAAAGTTAGTTTTTGAACAAAATACGACATTACATTATTACCAACTGAAATTTTTGATGTGTTTACGTAGAAAAACAGTCAGATCCTTATCCTCAAAGTATTCGATTTGCCTTTCTTGAGCCTCCATACAGCTTTATTTTAAAATAACTATAGGCATTTCGAGGGAGTGATGTGATTGATGTGAAGACTAATCAACGACTCTCACACTCTTCTAAATAATCTCATTAATTGGCTGTGCTTGTTCTCTGTGATTGCTTGAACGGTCTTCAATGATATGAGTTTGAGGAGATAAGGAGCCATCAAACAGGATTTAATCTTCAATGATTTTGGCTCTTAGTCCATCTAGCTTTCTTTCTAAATGATTACCCAAACATAAAAATCCATTGATATTATCAAAATACTGCGGTTTTAATTTTTAAAGTTTGCTATTACACAACTGTTCCTTACAGCTTTCAAAATTCTACATATCTCTATGGATTTTCTGCAATTTTTAAGTAAAATAATTGACGATTTTAGTCAGTTACTCCTCCTTAACTTTCAATGTTTCGTTGTTAATAATGCTTTAAACCTCTTGAAATTTACTCTCCCACATTTTAGCCTCAAAGCGTGCAATCACTAACTTCTCTTCATGAAAATGCTAATCGATACACTCTTCGCTTTGACATAAGTATGGATCATTGCATTGTGGATGTTGGCAATGATATTTGATGAGTTGTGAGTGTAAGTTGCACTATGGTCTTCTCTTTTTGAGGTGATAGGCTTCCCTCTTAATCATGATATAAGATTACTACATAATTTGGATAAATGATGATATATATAAAACGAGGGAACTTATAAAAAGAGTGCATCTCAATATACAATCATTTCATTCTCAAAGCGCAACAACTTTTGATCACTGTATTTGTAGTCATTAAAAATAATGTATTTTTGGTGTATTTGGATAGATTATCTTTAGTAATAATTAATAGAGTCTGATGAATTATTTTTGTGTTTATTGTTGTCTTTTTGATGTTAAATCCAATTAGATTATATGCAAATATCCTATATTATTTTTTATGTTTGGGCTGAAAAATTTGGTGCCTAAGGGTATTCTGTGCGATGAAAACTTTCTCATACTTAAACGCAAATCATAAGAGTATCGAAGAAGCATTACAACATTCGTGGATCATCTTCAACAGATAAACAAAATATATTAAAACTACTACACAGTTTTCTAAAAAAATATAGCTGATCTGTCATCAGATTTAGTTGGTTGTGAGGATGTTAATCCAAGATTGTACATAGAGATCGCAGCTATATTCAAAAGTGTCAATAATTAACTAAGAAAATTTATCTAAAAAGAAGCATCTAATCAGAAACCAATTCAACAATTGAATGATCTGTTTATGACTGATTATAATCTGTTAGTAGAAACATTTCAGTTGAGAGGAAGGGAGTATTTCGGAAATGAGCAAAATGTTGTATAGTTATGCAAGAAGTATTTTAAGTTGTTCAAAGTTATGCTGGCAAATATTGAAAATTATAAGAATTCTTTCATGGATGTTAAGCTCATCTACAATAAGGATGAAAAGATAAAGAGATATAATGAGTGTATTAGCACCTATAGAAGTTTATAAACAGAAATGGGTGTTATCTATTCAAAAGTTTAAGATTTAAATTATTCCAAGACATTGCTTACTTAGAGCTATTAAATATTGGAGAAACAGTTGACCAACTTTACTTCATCCTTTACTTCCAAATTCATTGATCAACTTAAAGCATTTTATGATTGCCTGGTCTAACAATAAAGAAATAAATTGCAAAATATATTGGATAAATTGATGGGCTTTGAATTACTGCCATTGAACAACTTCTTCATTGTTAACAACTTTAAATATCAAGATATGATAGGAAAGGAAATTAACCCAAAGGAATGTGGAATTTGTCCAGCTTTTATTTTTTACTGCTAGAATCTTAAAGAATAAGGAAGATATATGTTTCGGAGATGTCTTGTTGGATATTATAATGATTCATTATTAAAAATTAAAAAACGCAAATATATTAATAAAAAAATACTTTAGTATTTTCAGAAATATTTGAAAGGATTGGATAAAACTTTAATGGAATCTTATAAGGAAACTATGCTCAATTTTGACAAAATGAGAAAAAAAGTGGGAGAGTTGTTTGGAAATCGTTGGATATTATTTTATAAAATAATAACTTCGATTTTTGAAAATAGCATATAAAATACTGGAAGATTGATGATGAAAGTTGATAAAAAAATTAAGAATATTGAACAAGGAATAGGGCAATAAGCAAATTTACTTGAGGCTTATGGTAAAGAGTTGAAGATATTTATATAAAAAGTAGTAAATAAAAAGATTATAAAAAAATATTCTGAAAAAACATAGAAATATGATTCTCTCTCATAAGATGAAAAATCCATAAAAATTCAAGAGATTCAAGAGCAAAGTGAATTTATGCTAAAGCTGATATGGAGATACAATGAAAATTTGTCTAAAATAGACTAATATATAAAATCAGTCTATATAGGTCTAATGTAGGACATCAAAATATCAATGACCTAATTTTACTCTTATTTGAATTAGATAGAACAGGTTTATTACCAAGAAGAAGAATATATCAAAAACTATAAGCAGTGTCATGATTAGATGATTGAGTCTGTAAAAAAATAAATGAAGTTTTTTTAAGAAATACCATTGGCTCAAATTAAGGAAAATTCGAAGATATTGTTTGATGGCTAATTTAATAAAATTTAGGGGTTCAAAAAAATTAAAAAACCAAAAGAACTAGAAGATTCTATTGATCGTAATTCACAAACTTTCGATTTAAGCTGTGAAATCGCATAGGTTTAACCCAAAAAAGAATAAAATTTACCTGATTAGACAATTTCACCAAAAAAATAAATTAATAAATAGTTGTTTTTGGGTGAGTCGAAAGGGAACAAGCATGCCTAATTTTTGATTAAACGTATTGATTTGCTGGAAAATTAAAAATATGTGAAAAGTTGTTCATGTGCTTTGGCTGATAAAATTATATTGGCAGGAAGGATGTTCGTAACAACAGACAGAATATTTTTTCATTCTAAATTTAATTCAAAAACTGTGCTTTTCGGTTAAACTTTCATCCAAATTCCTAAAATCGATATTAAAAAAATATAAAAACGATCAAATGCCTTATTTTTCGATAATTCTCTTTCAATCACAACAATTCATGGCTAAATGTTTTTTACTTCCTTTTTTGCAAGAAATGCAATGTATGATTTACTAAAATCAACATTTGAAGTAAACAGTGAGTAGATATACTTCTAGGAATAGCACATAAACTAATAGGCTGAAAATGATATTCAAATGTAATTTTAGGACGACATAAAATAGTAAAATGTTAAATAGAGAGAATTGATAATAAATCCAAATCTATCAACTTTCAACTATGTCACTGTATGTGAAGCATAATTTGTTTTTCCAGGTTTAAATGTAATCAAATATTTGAAACTATTTTAATTAGATCAAGAAGTTAATATCAACCGCACTTCATTTTCATCATTCAATTACTACTTCAAGGATCTTAATCAACACACCAACATCAACATCGAACAATGGAATCCTAATCCTTTGGATTCACTAAATGCAAGTATTTCGTTCATTATTCAGTTAATATCAAATAAGGCTGTCCAGAAATATTTACCAAAAAAGTTAACGCAGTAATTCCGCTTCCCGCTAGTGGTATTCCTTTTATGCCTAAGGTTTCATTGACGTATGAAGATCATTCTTTATTCATTATAAATAAAGATAAAGCTGTACTTGAAATAATTATTAAAAATACTGGTGTTCCTTATTGTGATAGTTTTGATATCAGAATGAGGAGAATTATTGAGGGAGTGTCAACTGATAGAGTCAAGTCAAAAACAGAAGTGTTTGTCAATTTTAAAGAAAAGGTTATGGTGCAATCGACTATCTAGTCAAAGACATTGTAGAACACTAAGCAAGGTGTTTCTCAATTAAATTCATAAATTAAGAGCTATTTGAAGATACTATAAAAAAAAATATTCAAAAATAATAAAAAGTAAACACCAGAAGAAAAAATAAACGAACAAGCAACCATGATTGATTAATTATAAAATGAGGTAAAAACATTAAAAGAATCAAACAAACAATTAGGTGTAGAGTTGAGCCAAACTAAGAGCAGTATAAAAACAGGAAAAATAATAATAATTGCGCTGTTGGTGATGCTTGCAATCGAATTACTTCTATTGCTTTCTTGATGTTAATATCAATATATTTTAAAAATCTTAAAGATAACTGGTTTAGTCTATCATGCAATATACTCTTCACTATATTTTTAATATATTTTCCTAAGCACGTTCATTCTCAATTTATTATCCCATGCTTATTTTCTCTTCCGAACTATCAATTGCTGGACATCACTTAACATCTTATTTTTACACTAGTCTCCCACTACAATACGTTTTTATGGCAAAGGCAAGCTAACTTATTTTCCTCCTAATTTAATTTTGCGAGTTGGACATCTTCTGTTACTATTTTAAGTTTTGATGATTTAGCTGCCTGATAAATCTGTGAAGGTACTGACCATCATGAAATCATTTCTAGAATTATCCCGATTATGAAATGCTGTTTTGAATTTCATTTGCTAATCATCTTCGGCAGAAATGCTTTTACACATTTGTACGTTAGAAATTGTAAGGCCAAACTAAATCTTAAATGATTTACATCAACACTTTCGAATATTTTGTCGTCTTGTGAAGCCATAAAATCTCTACGCCTATCTGATGATCCCTCACTGCTATCTCTCTTAACTTCTCTAAATGTAAACCCATTGCTTTCAATCAATGGCAACAAATGATCTTAAAAATTTTATTTTTGGTAGCATTTTATTTATCCTCTTTTAGATCGTTACTTCTTTTAAGAAGGGTGTTTGCTTGCTGTCCCTTTTTTACTCTTTTATTGAAGTTTTTATTTTTTTATTGAGTTCTAATGTTTTTCTTATTGATTAAGATTGCTTTTGGATGGAGCCAAAACTTTTGACTCCACATTCGTTGTTTACTCTTAAGACTATATCTATTCAGTTTGAACTTCTTTATTTTATTTAAAAGTTTGCTTACTACAATGTGATTAAGGATTTTGCATTTTGAAGTTTGTGAGGTTGTTGACTAGACATGTAATCTTGAGTATTCTACGATCGATTTAATTTTTAAGAAGAGGAAGGCTAATTTTTTGACCTTTAAGGAAGGGAATAGTGTTTGGGTCGGTTCCAAGGTTTATCATGATTAACTGTTAAATTTGGATTGTAATATATCTGATTTTAAAAGTATATCCAAAGGAGTCAAATGAATACTTTGTAAAAAATAAGTAAATAATTAAAACTTTACTGAAATATTTATTTCTCTTAATAATTTAAACATGTTGCTTATTTATCTTTGAATCATGGTTGAATAATTTTATTTTGAATAACAGTGGATGAGAGTATACAACTTATTTTGATGTATAAATCACATACAACATATTACTTTTTAATTTTTATTTCTCGTAGATATGAAATAATTTTATTGAGAGTTTTCAACAATATAAAAATAAGAGGCTGAAATCAGTTAAAAATTTTTGTGTTTTTATGTTCTTTGAAGATAGAAAGAGTTTTGTTCTTCTTTTATATTTTTTGCCTCATTTTTATAACTTAATCACATATTTATTTATTGATTTTGTTTTGTTCATTTGCTGCTTTTCTTCATACATAATTTTTTTATTAAGCAATTTTAAAATCATTATTGAACGATAAGAACGAATTAATCTTTAAAATTGATAATTTTTTCTTCATTAATTCAATTTTTAAAAAGTAATTACACTTATAAACATTCCTAAATCCACAACTTTCAAACAAACAAATTCTCACCAACAAAATCTGTTAATTCACTCTTATCTCTTTTCTTCTAATCTTCCTTCATAAAATGATAAAAATAACGACTGGGTTTGACTTGTAATTGTATCAGAAAAGATTAGATTATCATTTCGATACTACTAATCGCTAAACAGTAGGTTATTTTTTACAATAATTTTCAAAGCCAAGAATAATTCATAGATATGAAGAATAGAATATTAAAGCGCAGCTCACTTGAAGAAAATATCTCAAACTTCCTAGAGGACAAATCTAAAATCTACAGCAACCCTATGAAAAGATCAGTTGTGCTTAATAACGATCGAGCTCAACAATTACAAGATGTTCTTTTTCGTGAGAAAAAAGTATTAAAAAATGAAGGCAATTCTTAACCTGTTGAATCTGGGAAAAATTTACATGATGAGTTGATGGGACTGGTGGAAGAAAAAATGAAAATATAAAATCCTTTCATGAAGGCTAAGTTATAGTTTTTGATTAACAAACATCGTAAAGGAACTCAGGCTAACATAAATTCTCCAGCTTCTGATAAATAACTTAAAAGTACAACTTCTACAGTGGACTAATTAAATTATGATAAATCGAGTTAATAAGATCGAGTAACTCTAAAAGGAATGAGAGAGAAGGAGAAGGTGCGCCATCAATAAGTTATGAAATGTCTATCTGACCATATTAACTCTCTTTGATATTTACTAAACACTATAATAAAATAATCATTCGATTGTATTAGAACTTGAAAAACGTCGGTTTCTTAGTGATAGTTTCGGTATTTTGGAGGACAATTCTTTGCTGTTCTCATATATTTACCACTGAGCTTTGCTTCGCTGGAGATAATTAAAATTTTAGTAATTTTTTATTGTTGCTGCACTGCTTCTCCTTGTTTTAGTTTGTTTGCTTCTCTATTTTTCGCATTATTCTGTTTTTAGAAAATTATCGAAAAGATTCGCTTATCCATTTTTTTAATTTTTGGCTGAAATGAACTTAAGGAGATTGTTTTTATTGAGAATATCACTAATTTTGTCTTTTGAGTTTCCTTGATGATTAGTTATATTTTTTAAAGGCTTTTACTCTTCCAAAAGATCATTGATTAACTTTTTCCTTCGAATCATTGCAAACATCTCAGGTCGGCCTTTAACTATTTTACGTTTATTAATTTTTCTATTATTACGTTTACTTTCTCCAACAGTAAAATCATTTGTGACCTATAGAATCCTATATTCACACTCTGGATTATCGACTTCATTATTTTATTTTCCCAATTTTACAGTTTCCTCTTCTTACAATTTCTTGACATATGTTTTGAGTTGTCCTATATTGGACACATGAGAGCTGTCTTCAATATTTAAATTTTTGGCTGTTTATATAAAATTTATTTTATTAGCTTTTAGTAGTTCTTTATAGGAAGTAGGATGTAAACCAATGCTGCTTTCTTGTTTATCTTGCCTCATTTTGTTAATTTTTTGTTTATGATTCATAAGTGATGAAGTCAGCAGAAGAGAAGCTGCAAGTTGACGATGCTTATCCTTAGTTTGATGTAAAATAGAATGTCCATAAGCTGTATTATCCCTAAAATCGGTAGTCATTTTCTAAAACTTTATTATTATTTCCATCGAGAATATAAAAATTATTGTTTGATGAATCAGAATTATGCCCATTCTAGGTAGGGATTAGTGATATTCATATCTCCACTCTCCACCATGCGGATGAACTGATCTCGATTTATTTCGTACTTTGTCATCAATTATCTTTGACTTAGACTGTTGAAATAGGCACCAACAACATTTGCAGGGATGAAAAAGAACGCTAATCCTAACAATACTCTACTTTTCTTAGACTGAAAGTTCCGCAAAAGATATATTTTTTTGTGCAGAAAGATGGGAATTGAACTCACTAATAGAGTGGCCATGAGAATATTATTGCGAACTGTTACTTCTTTTTCGAATTATTTGGTTTGAGTGAATAACCGACGAAAAGATTTAGGACCAGCCATGTGATCACAAAATTACTCGAAGGAACCATTGGGAAAATAATTCACACAGTGATCTGGCTAGTATTTGTCTCGTTCTAACATTATAAATATGATGAAAAAAGCATCCTAAATCTTAAATATTTGTTTAAAATAAATCAGGGGTTGGGGTTGGGGTTGGGGTTGGGGTTGGGGG
>DYPS01000072.1 GCA_020719775.1 Desulfosporosinus sp.
AACCATCGGCCTCCTCATTAAAAGTGAGATGCTCTACCGGCTGAGCTAACAAGTCTTATCTATAAAGATACACATATAAAATGGAGTGGAATTATATTCAAAAAATATCATTTTGTCAAGTCTTTTTACAAAGAATTTTTAAAATGCTCAAAAATCATTTCAAAAGCCTTATCTGATGCTTTTTTTCGTATTGTTTTTCTATTTCCACTAAAATGAAATCTTTCAACTTGACTAAAACCAAAGATGTTCTTTATTCCAATGACGATAGTTCCTACAGGTTTTTCTTGTGTTCCACCATTTGGTCCTGCTACTCCACTTACTGCTATTGCATAGGTGGCTTCAAATTTTTTGATTACACCATCTAGCATTTCATTGACAACCTCAGTACTTACAGCACCATATTTTATCATTGTTTCTTTTTTTACACACAATTCCTGTTCTTTAATTTCATTCGAGTATGTAACGATTGAGCCTTCAAAAATATCAGAACTCCCAGAAATTTCAGTTATTTTTGAAGCAATTAGCCCTCCCGTACAACTTTCAGCACAAGTTATTGTCCAATTGTGCTCTCTTAAAATATTTTCAATTTCTATTATCTTTTGATTTTCTGTCATTAAATTTTCCTAAAATAGAGTCAAACTTATGGGTATTTTACCAATGTTTAGTTAAAATCGCGAATATTTAATTAAGGACAATATTTTATGATAGATTACAAAGATACATTATTATTACCAAATACACCATTTCCTATGAGAGGAAATCTCCCTCAAAATGAACCAAAAAAGTACAAAGAGTGGGATGAAAAAAAAGTTTATGAAAAAATGAAAAAAAATAGAGTAGGGTGTGAAAGCTTTACTTTACATGATGGACCTCCTTATGCGAATGGAAATATTCATATTGGGCACGCACTCAATAAAATCTTAAAAGATATCATCGTTAAATATCACTACTTTGATGGAAAATCTACAAGATTTACTCCAGGTTGGGATTGTCATGGACTACCGATTGAGCAAAAAGTAGAAGAGAAAATCGGAACCGACAAGAAAAAGATACTTCCAAAAGGAAAACTAAGAGAACTTTGTAGAGAACATGCAAGTAAATTTATAGCTATTCAAAAAGATGAATTTAAAAGTTTGGGAGTTATTGCTGATTGGGAAAAACCTTATTTGACAATGGATTTTAAATTTGAAGCAAATATTTATAGAGAACTTATTGCTATTGCAAAACAAGGGTTATTGATTCAAAGAAGTAAACCAGTTCATTGGTCATGGGCGGCTGGAACGGCACTTGCTGAAGCTGAAATTGAATATAAAGATAAAGTAAGTCCATCAATTTATGTTGCATTTAAATTGGAAAATAGTGATGATAGTGTTATTATTTGGACAACTACACCTTGGACACTTCCAGCAAATACAGGAATCGCCCTCAATGGTGAAGAGGAATACGTAAAAACGAGTGATAATTTTATAGTTGCCAAAAAACTTTATAATTTTGCAATTGAAAATGAGATCGTAAAAGGGGAAATAGTTAGTGCTGTGAATCCAAAAGATTTAGAACATACATTTGCGATTAATCCACTCAATGGAAGAAAATCTACAATTATTTTAGGCGATCATGTTTTAATGGATAGTGGGACAGGTGCAGTTCATACAGCACCAGGGCACGGTGAGGATGACTATAAAGTAGGACTTAGATACAACCTTGAAGTACTTATGCCTGTTGATAGTGAAGGAAAATATGATAACACGATAGTGAGAGAAAACTTACTTCCTGAAGCTGAACAATATGTTGGAATGCATGTATTTAAAGCGAATGAGATCGTGATGGAACTTTTAGGTGAGGCACTTATCAAAAGAGTTGATATTACACACTCTTATCCACATTGTTGGAGAACTCTTAAGCCTGTTATTTTTAGAGCTACAAAACAATGGTTTATCGCAATTGATGAAAATTATGGGAAAAATCAAAAAACACTTAGAGAAAATTCTTTAAATAGTTTGAAAAATATTAAATTTTATCCAGAACATGGTATTAACAGACTCTCTTCAATGATTGAAAATAGACCAGATTGGTGTATTTCACGACAAAGAGACTGGGGTGTTCCTATTGCATTTTTTAGAAATAAAGTAACTGATACTATTGTTTATGATGAAAAAGTTTTGAATTATGTAGCTATGATTTTTGAACAAAAAGGTGCTGATGCTTGGTATGAATTAAGTATTGAAGAATTACTTTATCCTGGAAGTGGATTAAATCCAACTGATTTAGAAAAAACTATGGATATCTTAGATGTATGGTTTGATAGTGGATCAACTCAAAATGCAGTTTTAAGAAGTAGAAATTATGATGCTGGAACATATCCAGCTGATATGTATCTTGAAGGGAGTGATCAGCATAGGGGATGGTTTCAATCTTCGCTTTTAACTTCAATGGCTTCAAGTGAAAAAGCACCTTATAAATCTATTTTAACCCATGGATTTACTGTAGATGCTAAAGGTGAAAAGATGTCTAAATCTAAAGGAAATGTAGTAGCTCCTGATAAAGTTTTAAAAGAGTTTGGTAGTGAAATTTTAAGACTTTGGGTTGCTATGAGTGATTATCAAAGTGATTTAAAAATCAGTGATGATATCTTAAAACAAATGGGTGAACAATATAGAAAAATCAGAAATACCGCTCGTTTTTTACTTGCAAATATCAACGATTTAGAGGAATTGGCTTCTGTTGAAACATTTGGAAAACTTGATCTTTGGATTATTAAAAAAGCAAAAAATATTTTTGATAGTATTGATAGTGATTTTAAATCATACGATTATAGTAGAGGCTTAAATAAACTTAACAACTTTTTGGTTGCTGATTTATCGAATATATATCTTGATGTTTGTAAAGATAAACTATACTGTAATCTTCAAAATGGAGTTGAAAGAAGAGCAAGTCAAAGTGCAATGGCTATGATTGCTATGAGTTTGATTGGTACACTTGCACCAATACTTACTTATACAATGGATGAATTATTGAATTTTGCACCTGATTTTATTAAAAATGGAGCAGAGGACATTTTTGATTATAAAAAATATACTCTTCCTTCTGTTTCTTTATCAATTAATGATGAGTTTTTATTTGAAGCTAAAGAAAAATTCAATGAATCTATAGAAAATTTAAAGAAAGATAAAATAATAAAATCAGCTTTAGAATTAGAAATCTATACAGATTCTAGTGATATACTTGCTTTACCAAAAGTAGATGCAGAGGATTTATTCTTAATAAGTTCTATTGTTAGTGAACCAAAAAATGATACAATTATGACTAGTTTTGTTGTCGGTGAATACAAATTTGAAGTTTATAAAGCAACAAAAGCAAGATGTCCAAGATGTTGGAAATTTAATTCATCAGATGAAGAAAAACTTTGTGATAGATGTTCTATAGTAGTAAATGTATAATGAATGAACCAGTTAGTTTAACTTTTATTTTTGAAACGATAGGTATTATTTTGGGACTTATCGTTATTGGAATAATTTTAGTAAGAAGAAAGAAAGTAAATAAATAATAAAAATTAAGGAGTAAGTATATGATGCCGTTTAGTGATGAAGATTTAGAATATCCTATTAATAATATCATAAATACAAAAATAGCACCAATGTTAGCAAAAGATGGTGGGGCTATCAAATTATTAAAAATTAAAAATGGGGTTGTTTATATTCAACTCCAGGGTGCTTGTGTTGGATGTGCTTCAAGTGGAGCAACTTTAAAATTTATAGTTGAGAAAAATTTCAAAGAGTTAATTCATCCAGAGTTAGAGATTAAAAATATCCCTTTTGGTTTGGAAGATCAGATACCTAATGATTAATACAAATGATATTTTAGAGGAAGCTCATGGATATTTTGCTGACAAGGAATACGATGTAGCAATATTTTTGTATTCTCAAGCTTTATCTCTTGATCCAGATAATATTGAATATAAAATCTATCCAATCCTTTGTGATATAGGAAGTGAAAATAGTGAAAAAGCTCAAGGACTTTTTGAATATTTTACAATTCAAAAAGAGTTAAACCAAGATAAAGCATTGCAGTCTATAAAAGAGGCTATTAGTGCTTATGATGGAAATAATGAGTTAATGATGAAAATTTTTAAAGATTTTTCAATCCAAACTATTGAATCTTTAGATGCTATTGATTATGAAGATTTTTTAAATTTAGTAGATTCAAGAGGTTCTTTTAGAGAAGCTTATGAGGATATCATGTTTAGTACAAAAGTTGCTATCAAGTCAAAAAAAGATTTAATTGATTTTATTGAACAACTTATAGATAACGATTTTAGTACAACGGCCTATAGCTATCTTGATAATTTTCAAAAACTTTTTACATTTGATGAAGATATCTCAAAATTGTATGAAAAATTAGGGGGAAAGACGCTTGAAAATAGTCAAAAATAATCAACTTTTTACAGATAATACGGCTGAAATAGATAGTGATGCAATTTTTGTAGTTTCTAAAAATAATGAAAAATATTTAGAAAATGCAAAGACTTTAAATCCAAAAGCAATCATTAAAGATAGTGAACTTAAAAATTATTTTAATTTTTCATCTTTGAAAGTGGTTGGTATCACAGGTACAAATGGAAAAACAACAACAGCTGGAGCTATCTATTCATTTTTGCTTGACTTGGGATATAAAGTCGCACTTTTAGGTACCCGTGGACTTTTTATAAATGGAGAGCAAATAAGGGAGTATTCTTTTACTACCCCTTTCCAAATAGAGATGTTTACAAATCTAGAACTTGCATTAGAGTATGGATGCGAATATTTTATAACCGAAGTAAGTTCTCATGCAATTGCTCAGAATAGAATATGTGGAGTTGATTTTGCTTTGAAAATTCATACAAATATAACAGGTGATCATCTGGATTATCATAAAACGATGCAAGAATATATCGATACAAAAAATTCTTTTTTTAAAGATGATACACCAAAACTAATCAATAAAGATGATAAAAATATAAAATTCAAACTTAAAAATGCTTACTCATATGGACTTGATAATCCAGCAACTTATAAAGTTCAAGCATTTACTTTCAAAGATGGTACAAATGTAGTAGTACAATATTTCGGAGAGCTTTTTACTTTTAATAGTGATATGAGAGGAACATTTAATGTTTACAATCTAACAGCAGCGCTGGCTGCCGTTCATATTTTAACAAAAGTGGAATTATCCAAAATATGTGAAGTTGTTGAAAATTTTGCAGGAGTAAGTGGACGAATGGAAACTCTTTCATTTGAGCCTTATATTGTTGTAGATTTTGCACATACACCTGATGGGATGCGAGCTATTTTTGAAAGTTTTAAAGATAAAAATATCATCACAGTTTTTGGTGCTGGTGGAGATAGAGATAAAGTCAAAAGACCACTTATGGGTAGTTTTGCAGATGAATATTCAAAATATATTTTTCTTACAAGTGATAATCCGAGAAGTGAAGACCCAGATGTTATAAATGATGAAATTTTAGCAGGAATCAAAAATAAAGAGAAATGTGAAACTGAACTAAATAGAAAAGTTGCTTTAAAAAAAGCAATTCAGAAAGCACAAGAGACACCAAATAGTGTAGTTTTGGTTTTAGGAAAAGGGGATGAGGAATATCAAATAATTTATGATAAAAAATTTCCATTTAGTGATAAAAAAGTTATTTTGGAACTATTGCAAGAGCAATAAATGTTACTTATTTACTTAATACAAACGAAAAATATAATGAATTTTTTTTTATTTATAAGATATTAATCTATCTTTGCTATCATCACAAAATTTCATATTAATACAACAAGATAAAAGGATTACAAATGCAAATGCCACAAATACCACAACCAACATATTATATATTTAAGTGTGAACAAAGTTCACCTCCTGGGATGCCAAAACCATCGTGTGTAAATAGTGAGACACAAGGATTATTTAATTATATTGGAATGAACTTGATGCAAAAAGGACTTATGGGTCCAGTACAACTTATTAGAACAAGTTGTTTAGGAAGATGCCAACAGGGACCAGTTATGCTTGTCGTTGGACAAAATGAGAGATTTATGTATTCAAATCTTACGAATGAAAAAATAGATAGAATACTTGATGAGCACATCAAAGGTGGAGTTCCTGTAGCTGAATACTTAATCCCTGAGCAATTTTGGGGTGAACCAATAGCAATTAACTAAAATAGTTAATTGATAATTTTTTTTAAGGATAACGATGAATATTGATATGCTGTATAGTAAAATTCATAGGGCTACAGTAACTGATGCAAACCTTCATTACATAGGTTCAATTACAATTGATGAAGATTTGTTAGATGCTGCAAATCTTAGAGTTGGTCAAAAAGTAGAAATTGTAAATATCAACAATGGAGAAAGATTTTCAACTTATACTATTAAGGGGAAAAGAGGCAGTCGAGATATGTGCTTAAATGGAGCTGCTGCTCGAAAAGTTGAAATAGGAGATAAAATTATTGTTATTGCTTATGCTTCATATAATGAAGAAGACTTAAAGAACTATATGCCAATTGTTGTTCATGTTGATGAGAAAAATAATATTATAGATACGATCAATGAGCTTTTAGGGAGCGATGCATAATGATGGATTTTAAAAATCTTAGTCTTAGTGATTTGATGGGGCAAGTACAAGAGATGGCAGAAAAAGCCAAAGATGAAGGGGTAAGTAAAATTTTTACATCTAAAATGGGTGGAGGAATGATTGAGCTTTCTATTAATGGAAATAGTGAAGTTATTAATCTCCAGATAGATGATAGCCTTATGGAAGATAAAGATTCTTTAAAAATATTACTCATCAGCGCAATGAATGATGTGATAAAGCAAGCTGATGAAAATAAAAAATCAATGGCTATGAATATGATGGGTGGATTAAACCTTTTTAAATAAGGAAAATGAAACATGGAAAATGAAAAGTTATCTAATTTATTTGAGGAGTATTTATTAAATAATCTCCCTGCATCAAAAACTTTTCATCCAAGTTTTGAAAATGCTTTACAAAATATGCTTAAGGCTGGAGGAAAAAGATTTCGTCCAATGCTTTTACTTTCTGTTGTAGAAAGCATTAATCCATTACTTTTTAAAAATGCGCTTTCTGTCGCGCTTGCGATAGAATTTTTACATACATATTCATTAATTCATGATGATTTACCAGCCATGGATAATGCAGATTTACGAAGAGGGCATCCAACACTTCATAAATCATTTGATGAGGTAACTGCCATTTTGGTTGGCGATGCACTTAATACCCATTCTTTTAATCTTATTGCTCATGCACCATTTAGTTCTGATATTAAAATTGAGCTTATCAAAACTTTAAGTAGCGATGGGGGAATAGATGGAATGATTATTGGTCAAGCGATTGATTGTTATTTTGAAAATCAAACTCTGGAGCTTGAAAGGTTAAAATTTTTACATATCCATAAAACAGCAAAACTTATAGCATCAAGCCTTAAAATGGGTGGGATTATTGTTGGATTAGACTCTAAAGCAATAGAAGAATTATATAATTTTGGAATTGATATAGGACTACTCTTCCAAATTCAAGATGATATCATTGATGAAACATCAACAGAAGAAGAAGCTGGAAAAACAACAGCAAATGATGGTGCTAAAAACTCATTTGTAAATCTACTTGGCCTTAGCGGAGCAATAAAAAGTGCAAATGAATTGGCACAAAAATGTGAAAATCGTTTAAATAATTTTGATCTTTCAATCAAAACAAATTTACTAAAAACCCTTCAAATATATCTCTACAGACATACAAAATAATCTTTATATCTTTATTATAAGAATAAGCATACAATTTTATTCTCATAAAAAGGGAGTAAAAAGTTAAAATTAGGAATTGAAATATTTATACTAATTATCCTACTTTTAATAGCTTTATCAAAAAAGAGATAAGATATCATTATAGGAATGTATTTTTCACTTTTTAAACAATATTTAATTGATATTTAGGTAAATTCCGCGACTATAAAATAATATTATGTAAGTATTAAACTTTAAAAAAAAGGGAAGCAAATGAGTTGTAATTTAGATAAATTAACTTCTTTTAAAGATAACTGTGGGTTTGGGCTAGTAGCGCATTTAAAAAATAAAGCTACACATCAAAACCTCGAAGACGCAATCACGTCTCTTGAAAGAATGATGCATAGAGGAGCTGTTGCAGCAGATGGTAAAAGTGGAGATGGAAGTGGGCTTTTATTGTCTATGCCAGATACTTTTATGCGAAAGGTTGCTCTACAAAATGGTGTAGATCTTCCAAAAATGTATGGAGTAGCTTTTGTATTTGCTAAGGATGAAGATCAATGTGCAATTTTTCGAAGTTATTGTGAAAAAAATGGTTTAAAAGTTATTTTAAATAGAGAAGTTCCAATTGATACAAATGTTCTTGGAAAACAAGCACTTTCAATTTTACCTAAAATGGTTCAAATCTTTGTTACCCCAGGTAGTGATGTCTCTACAAAAAGATTTGATGCTATGATGTATCTTGCTAGAAAAGAAGCAGAGCATCATCTATTTGGTGAAGAAGATTTTTACATTCCTACATTTTCAAGTAAACTGATAGCGTATAAAGGGCTTGTGATGCCTACAACAATCAAGCAATTTTATCTTGATTTGAATGATGAAGATTTCGCTATTTCATTTGCTCTTTTCCACCAAAGATTTTCGACAAATACACTTCCAAAATGGAGACTTGCACAACCTTTCAGAGGGATTGCTCACAATGGAGAGATTAACTCTATTGAGGCAAATAGATTTAATGTTGAGGTGAAATCAGAAGCGATAAAATCAGAAGTATTTACCGAAGAAGAATTACAAAGAATTTTTCCAATTCTACAAAATGTTGGAAGTGATAGTACGAGTTTAGACAATATGTTTGAATTTTTAATTGTCAATGGAATGGATTTCTTTAAAGCTGCAAGAGCTATGGTTCCAGCACCTTGGCAAAATTCACCTTATATGGATAGTGAACTTAGAGCTTACTATGAATATAGTGCGATAAGATTTGAAGCTTGGGATGGACCAGCTGCAGTTTCATTGACAGATGGACGATATATTGGCTGTTTGATAGACAGAAACGGTTTAAGACCATCAAAATATTTCATTACAAAAGATGAGAGATTGTTTATCACAAGTGAGTACGGAACAGTTCTAATTGAAGACGATGAGATAATTGATAGAGGAAGATTACAAAGTGGTGAGATGATTGCTATGGATTTAAAGCATGGTAAGATTCTTAAGAATGAAGATATAAATAATTATTTAAAATCAACTCAAAATTATGAAAAATGGCTTGCTTCAAATGTAAAATATATTTTTGAATATGTGGATCAAACATTCATTGATTTGGAAGATTACAAATTTAGTAATATCTCAAATCGACAAAAATATGCAAATATTTCTTATGAAGTGTTAGATCAAATGATAATTCCAATGGCAAATGAAGGAAAAGAGCCAACTGGTTCTATGGGGGATGATACTCCAATGGCCTGTTTTTCTACATCAAGTAGGAACTTTACAGATTTTTTTAGACAAAAATTTGCTCAAGTAACAAATCCACCAATTGATCCGTATAGGGAAAAAATTGTAATGAGTTTAAATACAGGAATAGGAAATACTTATAATATTTTAGAAGAAAGTGAAGTTAACTCAAAAAGAATTAAATTAATTAGTCCAATAGTTATGAAAGAAAAATTTGATGTAGTTATAAATTTTGGAGATATAAATCATCCAAGATACGATAGTTGTTTTAAAAATCAAACTTTTTCTACGACTTTTAAAAGTGGACTCAAAGAAGCTTTAGTGAATCTTTATGCACAAGTTAAAGATGCTGTTATAGATAATGAAGTGAAAATTGTGATTTTGGATGATAGAGCACTTTCGAGCGAAAATAAAATTATTCCAATAGCAATGGCAGTTGGGTATTTAAATAATCATTTAAAAGAAGATGGGCTTAGAAGTAAGGTTTCTATTGTTACTGTAACAAGTGAGATTTATGATCCGCATAGTTCAGCTGTTTTATTTGCATTTGGAGCATCTTTAATTTACCCATATATGTTATTTTCGTCAATTGTTTCTTATAATGAAAGAAAAAACCTTTCCCAATATGATTTACAGTATAAATTAAAAAATAGTTTAAAAGCTATGGGGGCAGGAATCTTAAAAATCATGTCAAAGATGGGAATCTCTACAATAGCTAGTTATAGAAACTCTTCATTGTTTGATATTATTGGTCTTAGTGATGATATTTGTAAAGATTGTTTTCCGTATGCTTCAAGTGAATTAAGTGGTCTTAGTTATGATGATATTGAGGCAAAATTAAATATAGCACATAAAAAAGCATTTTTTGATGATAAAACGATGTTCCCACTTGAAATGGGTGGTTTTTACAAATATATAGATGGTGGAGAATATCACGATTATGGTCCCGCTGTTACTAAAGCAATTCACGATAAACATGCAGTTGGTAATAAAAATTCAAGTGATTTTGTTGAATTAAAAAAATTAATTGAAGGTAGGGATAAAAAATTTATTAGAGATTTTTTTGAATTAAAGTCAGATAAAAAAGCTATTTCTATCGAACAAGTAGAATCAAAAGAGTCTATTTTTAAAAGATTTGCAAGTGCTGCTATGAGTTGCGGAAGTATCTCTATTGAAGCACATGAGGCAATCGCTGTTGCTATGAATACTATTGGAGCTCAAAGTAACTGTGGAGAAGGCGGGGAGGATGCTGCTAGATTTAATACAATTAAAAATTCAAAAATTAAACAAGTGGCATCTGGAAGATTCGGGGTGACTCCAGCTTATCTTGTAAACTGTGAAGAGTTACAAATCAAACTAGCACAAGGTGCAAAACCAGGAGAGGGTGGACAATTACCTGGATCTAAAGTAACACCTATGATTGCAAAATTAAGACACACAACTCCAGGTGTTACTCTTATTTCACCACCACCACATCATGATATTTATAGTATTGAAGATTTGGCTCAACTTATTTTTGATCTTAAACAAATCAATCCAAAAGCAACAATTGCAGTTAAATTAGTTTCATCAATTGGTGTTGGAACAATTGCTGCAGGTGTAGCAAAAGCATATGCGGATAAAATTATTATAAGTGGTAATGATGGTGGAACAGGAGCTGCTCCACTCACATCTATTAAGCATACTGGAAATCCTTGGGAGATGGGACTTTCTGAAGCACATAATGCTTTAAAAGCAAATCATTTAAGAGGGATGGTTCATCTTCAAACAGATGGTGGATTGAAAACTGGTCTT
Organism: Desulfosporosinus sp.; assembly: GCA_020719775.1. Taxonomy (GTDB): domain Bacteria; phylum Campylobacterota; class Campylobacteria; order Campylobacterales; family Arcobacteraceae; genus CAIJNA01. The sequence goes on from DYPS01000072.1 coordinate 11,307, forward strand.
GATATTATAAAAGCTGCCATGCTTGGTGCTGAAAGTTATGCATTTGGAACATCAGCTTTAACACTTCTTGGATGTAAAATTTTAAGAATCTGTCATACAAATAAGTGTAGTGTTGGAGTTGCAACTCAAGATGAGGATTTAAGAGCTAAATTTACTGGTTCTGTTGAAAGACTTATTTCTTATTTTAATTTCTTAGCAGACGATACAAGAGAAATATTAGCAAGCTTAGGATATGCAACGATTGAAGAAATTGTTGGAAGAAGTGATTTATTAAATGTTATAGATGATGAATTTGCGAAAAAATTCGATTTCCAAAATATCTTAAGAAGACTTGATGGAGTGGACACATGTCAAGTGGAACGAAATGAACCATATGATAGAAATGAACACTCTCATAAATTGTTACAACAAGTATTACCAGCGATTGAAAATCCTTCGAAACCAGTAGAAATATTTGCAGATATTTCAAATTTAAATAGAAGTTTTGGAACACTAGCTTCTGGAGAAATTGCGAAAAGATATGGAGATGATGGTTTGGCGGAAGACACTATTATCTGTAATTTAAAAGGGGTGGCTGGCCAATCATTTGGAGCATTTTTAAGTAAAGGGATTACATTAAATCTTGATGGTGTAGCAAATGATTATATTGGAAAAGGGATGAATGGTGGAAAAATCATTATCAAACCACATTTACAAGGAAGTGAATACGCAGGTGGTGGAAATACTTGCTTGTACGGAGCGACTGGTGGAAAACTTTATGTGAGAGCTAGTGTGGGTGAAAGATTTGCTGTTAGAAATTCAGGATGTATAAGTGTTGTAGAAGGTACTGGGGATAATGCTTGTGAGTATATGACTGGTGGAATTGTAGTTATTTTAGGGAAAACAGGTATCAATTTTGGTGCTGGAATGACTGGTGGGATTGCATTTATTTATGATAAAAATAGAGAATTTGTAGACCATATGAATCAAGAACTAATTGAAGCACTTAGAATAGATACAGATGATACAGAAGAGAGTCGAGTTTATTTACAAAAAACTTTAAAAGAGTACTTAAATGAAACAAACTCGGAACAAGCAAGAATGATATTAAATGATTTTAGATCAGAAATAAGAAATTTTTGGATGGTAAAACCAAAAGATATGAAAGTTTTACCATTGAATCCAGATCAAGGGGATTAGAAATATGTTAAACTTCACAAAAATAGATAGAAATAATCCTTCTAAAAGAGGGGTGATGGATAGAATTAAAGACTTTAGAGAGGTCTATGAGGTATTTGATAAAAATAAAGCAAGTGAACAAGCTGATAGATGCATAGGTTGTGGTGATCCATATTGTCATAATAAATGTCCTTTGCATAACATTATCCCTGCTTGGTTAAAACAAACAGCAGAAAATGATTTGGAGCTTGCATTTAATATTGCTAACGAAACATCACCTTTCCCTGAAATATTAGGGCGAATCTGTCCACATGATGTTCTTTGTGAAGGCGATTGTAGTTTAAATGATACACATGGGGCTATCACCATTGGAGCAGTTGAAACTTATATTAGTGAAAGTGGATTTGATAATGGATTGGTACCTAAATTTTCAAAAAATAAAATTGGGAAAAAAGTAGCAATTGTAGGAAGTGGTCCTGCTGGAATAAGTGCAGCTACCTTTCTTTTAAGAGCTGGAATTGATGTTGATATGTACGAAAGAGCAAATCGAGCTGGTGGTCTTTTAACTTATGGAATTCCTGGTTTTAAGCTTGATAAATATAGAATTGAAAGACGGATAAATTGGCTTAAAGATGCTGGAATGAAGCTTTTTCTAAATTGTGAAATTGGAAAAGATAAATCATTTGAAGAGTTGGAAAAAGATAATGATGCTGTGTTTATAGGTATTGGAGCTACAAAAGGGAAGTATCCTGGAATCTTAGGTGAAAAAAATAGTAATGTTTATTTGGCGATGGAGTTTTTAACTGGAATTCAGCAAAGAAATTTCGAAGAAATAGTTACAACATTTATAGATGTTAAAAATAAAAATGTTGTTGTAATTGGTGGTGGGGATACTGCTATGGACTGTGTTCGAACAAGTGTACGAGAGGGTGCTCATAGTGTAAAATGTCTTTATAGAAGAGATGAATTAAATATGCCTGGAAGTAAAAAAGAGGTTCAAAACTCAAAAGAGGAAGGAGTTGAATTTGTATTTAATGTTTCACCTCTTTCGATAGAAATAGATAGAGTGAATCTTATCCAAACAGCTATGAGTGAACCAGATGAGAGTGGAAGAAGTAGTGTTGTCAATGTGGTTGGAAGTGAATATAGTGAAGTTGCTGATGTTATTATTCTTGCACTGGGGTTTGAGCAAGAGTTACCAATATTTTTAAAGAATGCAAATCTTGAGCTAGATAAATGGAATGGTATTAAGGTTAATGAAAGATCTCAAACATCAAATCCTAAGATTTATTCTGGTGGAGATAGTGTAAGAGGTGCTGATTTAGCAGTTCGAGCTGCTGCTGATGGTAAACTAGCTGCAGAAAGTATTATAAAAGTATTTCTTAATCAATAAACTTTTAGAGATATATTATACAAAAGAAAATTATAAAAGTAGTACAACTCATATAGAATAGGAAGAGTATTGTTCAAAGAGATACTTGATAAATATTTATTTTGAAATATGGAAGTGATAGTATGAACGAAATATTGGTAAATATTCAGCACCGTGACTTTAATGCGATTATTTTAAAGCAGGGTGCACAGTTGATCCATTTTCAACCAACAGGATCAAATCCATTATTTTGGTCTGCACAGTTATCTACATTTGAAAAGGGTAGAGCATTTAGAGGTGGTATACCAATATGCTGGCCATGGTTTGGAAAATCTCAATTTCCATCACATGGTTTTGCAAGAATAATGGACTGGACACTATCTAAAAGAATTGATACAGATGATCGTATCATATTGACATGGGAATTATATGATTCGCAGCAAACACGTCAAATATGGCCTTATAAATTTACTTTAGTATTGACTATGATACTTCAAAAAGCTGGCGTACTTCTTAATCTTACTATTAAAACATCCCAAAAAACGACTGGCGCTTTGCATACTTATTTTTTTGTTGATAAAATTAATGATATATCAATTAGTG
>DYPS01000152.1 GCA_020719775.1 Desulfosporosinus sp.
GATCCTGTCTTAAGCTATTTGCAGTGTTTTAATATCAAGAAGGATTATAATTCCCGCCTTGATTTTAACATTGGTGATACAAATGTTATAAGTATACGTGAAAATATGAGTGTCGAGATTAACGATACAGGCTTGCGTACTTTAGGTACTATTATAAGTAATTTATACCTATATTCAAAAGGTACTGATGTAGGTTTAGAAAAACAATTTACTGATTGTGCTATTCGTAAAGTGATGGCACTGGAAGAAGACACCACTCTTGATAGAAACAATGGTTTTTCTGCGGGTGCAGTGGTGCTTATGAATAGATTCATGTTTGATGATACTTATAGTGCTCTAACAACAATGAAGAATGATATTGCTATAAACAAGTTTGAAAAATATCTAAATATTTTAAAGCTCTCAAGTTTTAATAAGTCTGAAATGGAAAATTACTCTAATCACCTAAAAGCTGTTGCTGCTACAAATACTGCTACAATTCTTCAAGACATTATGATAGAGCGTGAGTTTATCAAGAGCAAAGGATCTATAAAGCATCCTTTTTCAGTGCCTCTTTTTACTGATGTTGCTGTAAAACACCATGCTATCATAAAATATAAAGCATACTATAAACCCAAAAGCATCAGTAGAGCAATCTCAAGGTCTGTTTCATCTGAAAGTGTCGAAACTATAAAAGTTGTTAATCCTAATGACTTTTTAAGCTTAGGCTTGTCTATTTCAGATGCACATATAGATGATATCGTAATAGATAAAATAAGTATCGAAGCTAAAACTTTACCTTTAGAGAGAAAAGCCATGGAAGGTGTAAGTGCTACATACTATAAAGCAACAAGTGATAGTTTTGAAACAAATACCTATACACGAAAATCTTTAGTAAAAGATGACTTTGTTTATGATGAAACTAAAGAAAAATATACACTCACATTTCAAGATCTTTTTTCTAGCTTGAGTATTAGTGAACCATCACTTTTTGAAGCAACCCTTATGCTTCAAGTGACCTACAAAGGGAAGCCTTATCTACTTTCTAAAGAGTATAGCTTTATTGCGGATAGTGATGATAGCTACTCCATAAAACCAGTTAAGAGAGGTTCTTTTGAATTTACAGTACGATCTGATAGTGATGAGCTACTAGAAGATGCAGAAGTATCTGTGGGAGGTAAAGCATGCACAACAGGTAAAACAGGAAAATGTACTATTGTAGATTTGGTTCCAGCGGAATATACAGCATCCATTAGAAAAGATGGCTATTTGCCTACATTCATGGATACTTTTATAGATAAAGCAGGAACAAAAGAGCTTTCTTTTACTCTTAAAAAAGTAGAGACAGTTGAAGGAGAGACATATTTAGATGTAGTAGCTGTTAGAAGCGAAGTCAATCCATTGCAGTTTTCTTTTTATGTTACTGCAGCTGGTGAAGATTTAGAGCTAACTATTAATTATGGTGATGATACGAATGATTCAGGAGTACCTTCTCTTTTGACCAATAAAGATGGATTTATTCCTCATACATACACCTCCCCTGGTGTATATGAAGTAACTGTAACACTTGCATCAGCAAGTGGAGATACGAAAACACAAATACTTAAGATTTATCCAATTACTAACGATAGTGTCGTTGATGTTGTATTTTTAGTTGATTTGAGTGGTAGTTATGGAAGCTCTCTTGATAATTTTAAATCAAAAGCAAAAGATATAGCTCAGGCATTTTCAACACTTGGCTCTGATGTTAGAGTTGGATTAACTTCATTTGTTGATTTTCCTATTTATCCTTTTGGTGATGAATACACAGGAGACTATGCATTTAGTTTAGATAGTAATTTAACATATAACATTGAAGAATTTAACAGTAAGTTACAGTCGCTTGCTTTGTATGATGGAAAAGATACGCCAGAATCTCAGATAGAGGGACTTTATCAAACTGCAAAACAAATAAACTGGAGTGATGGCTCTAAAAAATATATTTTTATAGCGACAGATGCTTCTTTTCATAATAGTGATACTGAAGATAGTTATCCTGGAAAAGGTTATGAGGAAACTTTAACCCTACTGAAATCTAAAAATATTGTAGTTATGGGGCTCAACCGTGATGCAGAGTTAGAGGATGTAACCAAGGTGACTATTGATACTGGCGGTGAAGTATTTATGCTAGATGGTAGTTCATCAGATATAGCAGAAAAAATTCTAAACTACACATTGAAATCCGCAATAGAATATAGAAGTATAAATAGAAGCCAACAGCATACAGTTGGTAGTACTATACGAGGAAATGCAAATTAAGACATTGTATGTTTCCAAAATAGAAAGTGTATGAATAAAACAAAAACTACCTCTCTTTTGAGAGGTAAGTAAAAAAGAGACCCATGAAAATACTCACACTTC